>CBILQL010000200.1:0-8076 GCA_966238865.1 uncultured bacterium | reverse complement strand
CATCGTGTGGCCGATTTGGCAGCGGCTCGCGGACCGCGCGGCAGTGCTGGGCCACCACGGACGGACGGCATGGCCGGATCCATAGGGAGCGGTTTCGCTGAAATAGGCGCTGGCGAAGAAAAGGCCCAAGGTGGGCGTGCCCACGCCCGCCGCCACATGCAGCGTCCCGGTATCGTTGCTGACCAGCAGATCGCAGGCCTTGACCACCGCCGCCAGTTGCGGCAAGCCGGTCTTCCCTGCCAGGTCTATCATCGGCCGCCCTGATTTCTCCCGCACCTCCCGGGCCCTGTCCGTCTCCCGGGCATCGCCGAGCAGCGCCACTTCCGCCCCGTCGTCGGCGAGGCGGGCCGCCAAGGCGGCGAAATGATCCGTGTCCCAGGCACGGTGGAGATCGCTGGCGCCGGTTTGAAGGGCCACCAGGGGGCGGCCGCCCCGCCAGCCGCAGGCGCGCAGGATGTCCCGCGCCTCCTCGAGGCGGGAGGCGGATACCGGCAGGGACGGCTCTTGCCGGGCCGGCGCCAGGCCCGCCAGCCCCATGTTGACGTCCACGATGTTGTAGAGGTTTGCGGTGCGCTCGCCTACCATGGCGAAGAGGTACTTTGCCCAATGCCCCAGGAGCCGCAGCTCCCCCTCCACCGTGTCGACGCGGCCCAGCTTGCGGGCTCCCGCGATGCGGTCGCAGAGGATGGCGGATCCGAGATCGGGATTCAAGGCCAGCACAAGGTCGTACCGCTCCCGGAATTCCGGGACGGCGTCGAAGGGCGGCCGATCCGGGAAAGTTTCCCGGTTCCCGGGCGCCGCGAGGGCGTCGGTATCCTCGAGTCGCACGGGGACGAGCCGATCCCAGCCGCCGCTTTCCTGTATCGCATCCCGGAAATTCTCCAGGCAGACCAAGGTGATGCGGCATCCCGGATGCGCCTGCTTGCAGCGCCGGATCACGGGCAGGGTCTGGATCAGGTCGCCCAACCTACCGAGCTGCAGGAAGAGGATGTCGCGCATGGAACCGGAGCGGGCTGCCGGAACTACCAGTGGTATCCGAAGATCATCTCGAAATGGATGCCCCCGGCATTGGCCGTCACGCCCAAGTTGTTGATTTCCGACCAGGACCACAACACTTCGGCCCCGATGTTGAAATGCCGTTCCAGTTCCCAATACACACCGCCTTCGGCCCAGGCGCCCAGGGTCGCCCCCCCGATTTCGAAGCCATCTGGGAGGTCGTAATCCGGCAGCCAGGTCCCGATGTAGCCGAAGCCGCCGCCCACCAGGGGACGCATGGAATACAGCTTGCTGTCGAAAATCTTGCGCACCCCGCCGTTGATCTCGGCGGAGATCTGCCGGTAGGGCGAGAAGCTGCCGTCCCCCAGATCCTGGACATTCTCCTCCGAGCTGGAGTACAGGACATCCAAGGCGATGTTGATAGGCCAGCGCCTCTGGCGGAAGTCCAAGGCAGCCCGGAATTCCTTGTGCCGGCGGGTGGCGCCCCATTCCTCCGAGTCCATGAGCTTGAGACCCACGCCCAGGTTCAGGTTGCCGGTCCACCCATGGCGGAAATCCTTGAGTTGTCGCTCGGGAAGACTGTCCGGGCTATCCCCCCGCAGCTTGACCGTGTCCCGGACCACGACGGTATCGCGGGTGCGCCCGCCTTCCGCCACCGCCTTGGCCAGCTTCATGTCGTTGATTCCACGGTAATTGCGGCGCACGATGAACTCCTGGCGCACCCTTTCGAAAGCCTTGTCCACCGCCTCGCCCACGTACATATCCACCAGGTCGGCAGAGGGATCGATTTGTAACATCCGGTAAAGCCAGTACTTGCCCTTTTCACGTGAAGCCGGGTTGGAGGCGTAGACCACCCCCAGGTACTTGGCGAGGAACAGGCTGTCGGAGGCCCGGAATGCCTTGTGGCCGGAGCGGTACCTCTCCAGCATCTCGATCACGACCTCGAAATTTCCATCCCCGTATTCCGCTTGGATTCGGGCACGATCCAGGGTATCCTCGGCGCCTGAGACAACCGGAGCCGTGGGAGGGGGCATGCCGGCGCCGGAAGCAGCTTCGGGAGGCGGGGTCGTTTCCGGGATATCGGCCGCATTTCCAGGACCGGGCGATGCCAGGACAGCCGACAAGGCCGCGATCAGTAGTAGTCGCATGGCAAGCAGATTATCACCCTTTGCCTCCAATTTTTCAAGCTTGCCCGGTTTGCCCCTGACCGACAGAAAAAAAATTCTTGACTTGCCCGAATCGGACTGTATCTTCGCCGAAACGAATGGTGAACCGCCCGACAATCAAGAGCCTCCGCTTCCGACTGCTCGTCCTGGTTTCCCTCGCCCTGCTCCCCGCCCTGGTCCTGATGGTCCTCACGGCGCGGGAACGCCGTGTCGAGGACGGGAAGAAGGTGCAGCAGGAAGCCATGCGACTGGCGATATTCGCAGCCAGCAACCTCGAGCGGGACGTGCTGTCCGGAAGAGCCTTCCTGTCGGCCCTGGTGCAGGATCTGCGCTGGCCGCGCGGAGGCAGGACGGGCTGCTCCGAAGAGTTGGCGGCGCTGCAGAAGAAGACCGGCCTGTATTCCTTCATCGGGGTGGCGGATACGACAGGACGCATCCTCTGCGCCAGCGACAGCGCGGCGAAAAACGCCAGGATAGAATCCACGCCCTGGTTCAAAGAGGCTATGCAAACTCGTGGTTTTTCGGTAGGTTACGATGGCGACCGCATCCTCTCCCGGAAGGTGACCATCGAGTTCGCCCAGACGTTCGCTTCGCCGGAAGGCGAGTCCGTGCTCTTCTTCATCGCCCTCGATCTGGATTGGGTGAACGAACTGGCGAAACGCGTCCAGCTCCCCCACAATTCGACGCTGACGGTGCTGGGATCCCAGGACCAGGTCCTGGTCCGCTATCCCGATCCGGAACGGTGGGTGGGCAATCGCCTTAAGGTGGATCCCCTGGCAGGCTCCATCACCAATATTCGGGAAGGGGTGGCCGAAGCGCCGGGGTTGGACGGGGTGATGCGCCTGTATGCCTTCACGGAAATCCCGGAAGTGCGCCTCTCGATCCGCCTCGGGATACCCAGCGCCATCGCCTTCGCCGGGGCCGACCGGGCCATGCGGATCAACCTGTTCTGGCTGGGGATAGGCGCCCTGCTGGCCCTGATCGCCACCTGGGGGGTCGGGAACTGGATGGTGGTCCGGCCGGTGGGAAAGCTGGTCGACGCCACCCGGCGGCTGGGCACCGGCAACCTGGCCGCCCGCACGGACATGGATTACAGCGCCGGCGAGCTGGGGACATTGGCCAAGGCCTTCGACGAAATGGCCGAGAGCCTGGAATGGCGCGAAGCGCAGCTCCGCGAAAGCGAGCGTGAGCGGCAGCACAGCGAAGGCCGGTTCACCGAGATGGTCGAGCTGGCCTCCGACGCCATCATAGGCGTGGACGCCGGATTCGCGATCTTCTTCTTCAACCGCGGCGCCCAGCGGATTTTCGGATACAGCCCCGAGGAGGTGGAAGGTCGGGAACTGCGGCTGCTGGAACCGGAGGATGCAGCTGCCGGATCAGGCGTCGGATCGGGCGCGGAGGCCGCCGGCTTGGCAGCCTCCCTGGCCGACCCGGGCGTCCTGAGGGCGGACGTGAAGCTGCGGACCAAGTCCGGCCACGTGTTCGCGGCTGAAGCGACCTTCTCCCGCGCCGAGCGCAACGGCAGCACGACCTATACCCTCTTCCTACGGGAACGCAAGCCGGCAGCCCAGCAGACGGGAGTCCGCGCATGACGCCGTACATCCTGCTCGTCGAGCACATGGTCGAGGACGAGGCCCTGGCCCAGCGCGTGCTCAAGAAATACCACATCGCCAACCATATCGAATGGGTCAGGGACGGGGATGAAGCGTTGCGGTCGTTGCAGGCATGGCTGTCCCCCGGTACCCAGGCCGGGCGTCGGGGCGCCCCCCAATTGGTGCTCCTGTCCGCCACCCAGACGCGACTCCCGGCCCTGGAGGTGGTGCGCCGCATGCGAACCCTGCCCGGCATGGAAAGGATTCCCGTGGCGCTTTGCTGCAGCAGCCCCGAGGAGGAGAAGGCGGCTCGGGAAAGCGGCCTGCCCCGCCTCTGCCCGCTGTCCAAGCCCATCGGCTTCTTCAAGCTGCTGGAGTGCATCCAGAAGATGGAAATGCACTGGCTGGTGTTCGCGGAAAAGCCCTAGGATCCCCCGACGGAACGATTGTCCGGCTGCGGCCGGGTCCCGGGGAAAAGCGCCGGGCCGGGGGCGCAGTGCCGGGTCCAGTGGGCGCCGCGCCCCTAGCGGGCCGACGTCGAATGCGCCACGCCCGGAGGAGCCGCCTCCGCCTCGTCCAGGATCTCCCGCACCTTGCGGGCCAGGGTGTCCGGCGAGAACGGCTTCTGCAGGAAGCGGCTGCCGCCCAGGATTTCGCCGTGCTGCAGGACCGCCTCCTCGGCATACCCGGACATGAAGAGCACGCGCATGTCCCGCCTCAGGACGGACATCCGGCGGGCCAGCTCCTTTCCGCCCATGTTGGCCATCATCAGGTCCGTGAGCAGGAGGTGGATGGGACCCTCGAAACGCTGGGCCAGGGCGATGGCCTGCCGGCCGTCCTCGGCCTCAAGCACCTTGTAGCCGTCGCGCTGCAGGACGCTGCGGAGGAAATTGCGCACCGATGCCTCGTCCTCCACCAGCAGGATGGTCTCCTCGCCGCGGCCCGGCTTGGCCGCTCGCGCCTCGCGGTGGGCGGCGGCGTCGATGTCAGACGGCGAGGCCAGGGGCAGGTAGATCCGGAAGACCGACCCGCTCCCGCTCTCGCTGGACACGGTGATGTTCCCGCCGCTCTGCTTGACGAAGCCGTACACCATGGAGAGACCCAGGCCGGTGCCCTGGCCCACGTCCTTGGTGGTGAAGAAGGGCTCGAAGATGCGGGCCTTGGTGGCGTCGTCCATTCCCACCCCGTTGTCCTCCACGCCGAGCACGGCGTAGGTGCCCGGCATGATGACCAGCTCCGGATCCAGGGGCAGCAGCGCCTCGCTCTCCGCCTCCAGGGATTCGCAGGAGGTGGTGACCAGGATGCGCCCGCCCTGGGGCATGGCGTCCTTGGCGTTCACCACCAGGTTCATGATGGCCTGCTCCAGCTGCCCCAGGTCGGCCTTGACCATCCCCAGGTCCTCGTCGAGGCGGGATTCGAGGGAGATGTTCTCGCCGATGAGGCGCCGCAGCATGTTGGTCAGGCCCTCCACCACCTGGTTGAGGAACAGCGGCTTGGGGATGAGCACCTGCTTGCGGCTGTACGCCAGCAGCTGGTGGGTGAGCACGGCCGCGCGCTCGCCGGAGCGGCGGATCTCCTCCATGTGCAGGCGGATGGGGCTGTCCTCCTCCAAGGTGGCCAGCACCAGCTCGCTGTAGCCGTTGATGGCGGTGAGCAGGTTGTTGAAGTCGTGGGCCACGCCGCCCGCGAGCCGGCCGATGCTCTCCAGCTTCTGCGCCTGGCGCAGCTTCTCCTCGCTCTGCTTCAGCGCCTCCTCGGTGTGCCGCCGCTCGGTGACGTCCCGGAGCAGGCACAGGCTGGCCTTGCGGCCCTCCCACTGGGTCTCGTGCACGGACAGCTCCGCCCAGGCCACGCCCTGCACGCCCTGGAGCTGGATTTCCAGCGGCGGCTGCCCCCGCTCCAGGGGATACGGGAAAGGCCGGCCCAGGAGGATGCCCGGGGGCTGGCCCAGGAAATCACCGAGGGCCGGGTTGGCGAAGCGGATCACCCCCGCCGCGTCGACCACGGCGATGCCCTCCACGTTCTTCTCCACGATGGCCCTGAAGCTGTCCTTGGAGGATTGCAGCTCCAGGCTCCGCTGGGCCAGGGTGCGGTTGGCGAGCTCCAGGCTCACGGTGTAGGACTGGAGGGCCCAGGCCTGCTGGCGGACCTTGCGGTTGATGCGGTAGAGGTCGACGAACACCGACACCTTGGCCCTCAGGACTTCCGGGACCACCGGGGCGTAGATGAAATCCACGGCCCCGAGGGCGTAGCCGCGGGACATGCGCTCGTCGTCGGCCCCGAAGGAGGTGACGAAGATGATGGGCACGTGCTCGGTCTTGCGCCGCTGCCGGATGAGGGTGGCGGTCTCGAACCCGTCCATGATGGGCATGTTCACGTCGAGAAGGATAAGGGCGAAATCGTCCCGGAGGAGCTGGCGCAGGGCGTCCTGGCCCGAACCGCTCTTGATCAGGTTGAAGGCCGGGTTGTCCAGGAGGCTTTCCAGGGCGAGGAGCTTCTCGGGCAGATCGTCGACCAGGAGGATATTGACCTTCTCCTCGGGCTGGAGGGCCCGTCCCATCGCGAAAGGCGCCGCCGGAGCGGCGACGGCATCCGCGATCGCCTGGGTTTCGGAGGAGCGCCGGGCGTCCAGGGCGGCTTCCGGATCCTGGACGGCCTGGGACGCGGCCTCGGACCGCGTCCCATCCATGGCCTCCGCCTCTTCCCCGTCGTCCGGTTCCCGAATCTTTTCCTGCATCGGTCTCCTCAGCCTACTTTCCGGTAAATCCTGTGCGTGGCGTCCACCACCTGGTACCAGGACCGCGAATCCTCCCCGCGCGGCGCCTCCCGTCCGCCCAGGACCAGGAAGCCGAACATGGCGAGGCTCTGGTGGATGAGGTCGCGCGCCCGCTCCCGGGTCTCCGGCTCGAGGACGGGCAGGACGTTCCTGCAGAGCACGAGATTGAACTCGTTGAAGGAGCCGTCGGTGGCGAGGTTGTGCTGGGCGAAGACCATGTGCCTACGCAGGGCGGGCAGGAAGGCGGCGGAGTCGCCGGAGACCTGCATGTGGTCGTACAGGGGGGCCTTGCCGCCGCCCTCGGCATGCGCGGCGGCCCATCTCCGCATCGCCGCCAGCGGGTACGCCCCTTCCTTGGCCCGGCGGACGGATTCCGGGGACAGGTCGGTGGCGTAGATGCGGCAGCGATCGCCCAGCCCCTCCTCGCCCAGGATCGCCGCCAGGGCGTAGGCGGCGGTACCGTTCCCGCACCCTGGCACCCAGACGCGGATGAACGGGTAGGTGCGCAGGACCGGGACGATGTCCCGGCGCAGGCTCCGGTGGAGGCCGGCCTCGCCGTATGCCGGCCGGGACGCGCCGCAGAGGGAGATGAGCAGCCGTTCCATGAGCTCCGGCCGCCGGAGCAGCCGGTCCCGGAAGCCCTCCAGGCTGTCGACGCCCTCCCCGCGCATGGCCGCCTCCAGGCGCCGGCGCAGGTGGGCGCCCGCGAAATGGCGCAGGTCGTACCCGTAGCGGAGGAACACGCCCTCCGCCAGCCCGGCGAGTCCGGCCCCCTCCCCTTCCGGGCCCGGCGCCGGCAAGGTGGCGTTTGCCTGGGCATGTCTCACCGGTAGACCCAGATGCGCAGGAGGCTCAGGATCTGGTTCGTGTCCACCGGCTTGGAGATGTAATCCGAGGCGCCGGCCTCGATGCACTTCTCCCGGTCCCCCTTCATGGCCTTGGCCGTGAGGGCGATGATGGGCAGGGCGCGGTAATCCGGCATCTGCCGGATGGCCCGCATGGTGTCGTACCCGTCCATCTCCGGCATCATGATGTCCATCAGGACCACGTCCACGCCCGGCCGGCCCTCCAGGATCTCGATGGCGTCCCGCCCGTTCTCGGCGGAAATCACCTCCATCCCGTGCCGCTCCAGCAGGCTGGTCATGGCGAAGATGTTGCGGATGTCGTCGTCGACGACCAGCACCTTCTTGCCCTGGAAGAGGACGTCGCTCTGGTGCAGATCCTCGAGCATCCTCCGCTTGTGCTCGGGCAGGGTGCTCTGCACGCGGTGGAGGAAGAGCGTGGTCTCGTCGAGCAGGCGCTCGGGCGAGCGCACGTCCTTGATGATGATGGTCTGGGCCACCTCCCGGAGCTTCAGTTCCTCCCTGCGGGACAGGTCCTTGCCGGTGTAGACCACGATGGGGACGGTGCGCAGCTCGCCCTCCTTCTTGATCTGGTCGATCATGGCGAACCCGTCCATGTCCGGCAGCATCAGGTCCATCACCATGCAGTCGAAGCGCCTGGCGCGCATGCGCTCGAGGGCCTCCGCGCCGGTAGCCGCCGTCTC
>CBILQL010000199.1:0-8134 GCA_966238865.1 uncultured bacterium | reverse complement strand
CCGCGCTGCGGGAGCGGTTGGGCGATGACCCGCAGGCGCCGAAGTACATCGTGACGGTGCGTCGTGCCGGCTATCGGCTGGCAGGGTGACGCGGCGGTCCCCGTTGGCGTCGGCGCTGCCCCGCAGGCCGTTCAGCCAATGGTGGGTGAAGACGGAGCCCTGGAGCTGGTCGCTCTCCTGGGACTTCTCGTCCATGGCGCTGGAGGCGATGATCACCTGGCCGCGGATGTTCTTGAGGTTCTCCAGGGGGATGGGCTTGGACACCGCGCCGCCCTTCGCGCGCCCGTCCCCGCCCTTGAAGCGCGTGAGCGCGCCGCTCTGGCAGGCGTCGAAGACGCCGATCTTCACCTGGCTGGGCACGGCGGCGAAGTTGTCCCGCAGCTTCTCCAGGGGAAAGGACTTGTCGCCCAGGCGCAGTCCGCGGCCGTCGCTGTGCCCGCTGTAATAGAAGAGGAACATCCCCTCGGGTTCGCCCGGCGTGGACAGACGGTCCTTCATGGCCATGAGGGCCCGCTCCAGGGACGCGCTGTCGCAGGGGGCGAGCACCTGCACGTCGCGGGGGGCGAAGCCGGCCACGGTGGTGAGGACGTCGGCCATGCGGCGGGCGTCGTTCTCGGCGAACCGGAGGGAATCGAGGTCGGCGCCCCCCAGGTTGTTGCCGACGATGAGGGCGTGACGGCGGGCCGGGGCCGCGCCGGGAAGGAGGAGCGCCAAGGCCGCCACGACGGGGAGGATGCCCCGGAGCGGCGACCGTTTCACGGCGCGGCCTTCCGGAGCAGCAGGCTCTTGACGACGCCGGACGGGGCGTCGGCGGGAGGACGCAGGGCTTTTTCCAGCGCGACGAGGGCGCCGGTCGTGCCGGCCTGCGCGCCGCCGCTTTGCGCATCGGTATGTGCGCCGCTTCCGGTAGCGCCGCGGAAGGCGTCCGCCAGCCAGGTCTCCAGGGCGGCATCGGCGACGGGACCCTGGCTGAACAGGGCCACGAAAAGCTCGCCCCCGCGGGCCTCGTCGAGGGTGACGCCGAAGGGGAAGGGCTCCAGCTTGCCGGCCTTGGCGGGCAGGCTGCCGGGGCCGGATCCGGACGCGCGGTAGAGGCTGACCTTCCCGGAGGCGTCCACGCTGAGCAGGGTCACATGGCTGTGCTTGCCCGAACCATAGAGGAATTGCAGCTCGTCGCCGGCGCGGTATTCCCCGTCCAGGCGGCCTTCCAGGACCTTGCCGTCCCGCCGGTAATGGAACTCCAGGGATTCGCCGCCTTTGTAAGTCACGTCGTCCCCGCCTGTCCCCGCCGCACCGGAGCCGTCCTCGGCGTCCCCGGCTTGCGTCCCGGCGTCCTGGGGCTGCGCAGAACCGCCCTGCAGGCCGAGTCCGGGGCCCTGCAGGACGGCGACCACGGCCACCAGCGCCAACCCTCCGGCCAGCGCGGGCAGCCACCGGGGCCTGGCCACGGCGGATCCGGCGGCCCGCCGCCCGGCACGCTTGGCCGCGAAAGTTGCGTAGGGATGGACGGCCAGGTAGCCGTCCCGCTCGCGGGCCAGGGAATCCAGCTGTTCTCGGCACCGGCCGCAGGTCTCCAGGTGCCGGCCGGTTTCCCGGTGCTCTTCGACGCCGGCCTCTTCCAGGTAATACCGCTCCACGCGGATTCGATCGCAGGTCTCAGAAGGCATGCTCTCCCTCCAGTTTCTCCAGCTTCCACTGCTGGGTCTGCCGCCGGACGCGGGTGAGGTGCTTGCGGATGGTGGAGGTGGCGATGCCCATGAGCGAGCTGATCTCCTCCTGCGTGTAGCCGTCCCAATAGGTGTACATCACAATCTCCCGCGTGACCTGGTTCCACGGGAACATGATCTTCTTGAGCATGTCCCGGAGGATGATGCGCCGCTCCTCGGAATCGTCGGCGTGCCGCGCGTCGTCCTCGAGGCCGTCATCGCCTTCCGGCGCCTGGAATTTCCTGCGCCGCCATTGCGAGATGCAATGGTTGGTGGTGACCCGGTGTATCCAATGCAGGATGGAATCCCCGTCCTTGAGCTCGTCCCAGTGGTCCAGCATCTTGAGGAACACCTCGCTGGTGGCGTCCTGGGCCTCTTCCCGGGAATGCAAATACTTGAGGCAACGCCTGTGGATGACAGGCGCATACTTCTCGTACAGCTCCCGCTGTCTAGCTTTCTCCCCGGCCTCTGCCATGGATTCCAATCCCGCTCCGGAGCCCCGGACCTCCCCTCCGCGGGGCGGGGCGCCCGGAACGACGTCGCTTCAGGAGTGTATTACGCCCGCTCCGCCCGGATCCGCTCCTATCGTTCCCGGATGGCGGCTCCCGCGCGCGCGGGACGGAAAAACATAGCTTTTCGACGTCCTGAGGCCCTCATCTGTCACATTCGGCCCGCTTAGCTACTTTTGGGGCGCGGATATGGTCAACGCTTGCTTCAAGGGGTTCCTGAACCTGGTGGCCGCGGGAGTCCTCATGGCTGCCGCCCGTCCCTCCTCCGCCCAAACCGTGAACACCTTGAGCCAGGAGGAGGTCTCCGCCGGCTGGGAGCTGCTCTTCGACGGCGCCTCGTCGGCAGGCTGGCTCCGGGCGGACGGATCGCCGGCCCAGGCGACCCTGGAAGACAGCGCCCTGTCCCTTCCGGGCGCGGATATCTGCACCCAGGAAGACTACCAGGACTTCGAATTCTCCGCGGACTACAAGTATGTCGCGAACGGCAACAGCGGCATCCTCTTCCGCACCCGGCGCGGCGTGGTGCCGACCTACAGGAGCGGCATCGAAATCGCCATCCAGGACAACGGCCGGGCCGGCTACCTCTACAAGGAAGGGGATGCCGCGGTGTACGGCATCAAGGCCCCCGACGCGGACAAATGGACCGGCCCCGGGGCCTGGAACACCATGCGCATGCGCGTCTCCGGAACCCGCATCGAGAATTTCCACAACGGGGAGAAGGTCGTCGACATCGACATGGCTTCGGCGGAATGGGATTCGCTATACGCCGCGAGCAAGTTCAGCGACGGCACCTGGCCCCTCTGGGGCAAGGACGGCAAGGGGCAGATCTGCCTCCAATACCACGGTTCCAGGATCCTGTTCCGCAACCTCAAGGTCCTGGGCCTCCCTGCCGGGGCCGCGAGCCGGCCCAAGTCCCCGGCTTCCGGACTCCGCTGGGAAATCCGCGGCAGCTTCGCCGACCGCCGCCTGTTGGTGGACCTCCCCGGGGTCCGCGAATACGACGTCCGGCTGCTCGATCTGAGCGGCAAGGAGGTTCGCGCCCTGCGGAGGCGGAGCGGCAGCGCGGGCCGGGCCGAAATCCCGCTGCGGGACCTGCCCAAGGGTTTGTACTGGCTGCGGGTCGCCGGGCCGGACTTCTCCGCCGACCGGCGCATCGCCCTGTTCTGAAGCCCGGGCGAAGCCGCCTTCAGGAATCCGGCATCCGCTCGAGCAGATCCATTTTCGCCGTCGCCGAATCCGGCCGATCGCCGGGCAGCACGACTTCCTCGTCCTGCTCCCCGAACCCGCGGAAGCAGCGCGCATACACCTCACCCACCTTGGTGGATTCGATGAGGAACACCAGCACCGAGGCTCCCAGGATGCTGAACAGGATGAGGGCGTAGGAGAGCTCCTGGATGAATTCGCCCCCCACCCAGCCTTCCTGGGCCGGGATGGCGGCCAGCACGGCGGCGGCCAGGCCCTTGGGCGCCATGGCCGCCATCAACGACGCATCGCGCCGGTTCACCGAGCGGGGCATGGCCAGGCGGACGATGGGCAGACGCAGCACCAGCAGCACCGCCATCAATCCGGCCGCATACAGCAGCACCATGCCATGCGAGAAGCGGAGGGAGAGGCCCAGGTAGATGAAGAAGAAGGTCTTGATCAGGAACACCGTCTCGGAGAAGAACGCCTTTTCCCGCGCCGTGAACGCGGCGGGACGCAGGTCCAGGAGCCCGGACAGGGCCGGGATGCGCGCCAGGGCGGGGACGCGGACCTGGCCGGCGTTGCTCACCGCGATGCCGAAGGCGAGGGCCCCCACGCCTCCGCTCAGGTGGAAGGCGTCCAGGGCCCCGTAGAGGACGAACACCAGGGCCAGGGTCATGAAGATGTTGTTCTGCACGGCGCGGATGCGGGACAGGAGCACGGACCACGCCACCCCCGCCGCCACGCCCACGAGGCCCGCGATGAGGAAGGACGAGGCCACGTGCAGGACCATGGATCCGAGCCGCACTCCGCCCGCCTCGTGCGCCTCCAGGAAGCCCAGCACCAGCACCAGGCACAGCACGTCGGCGACGGCCGATTCCAGGGTGAGCACCAGGGCCGGTCCGCCGCGCATCCGCAACTGCTTGACCAGGGGCACGACCACGGACGGCGAGGTGCTGCCCAGGATGGCGCCGAACAGGAGGCAGCTTTCCCATTCCATGCCCGTCACCGCACGGAGGAAAAAGGCTCCCAGCGCGAAAGCCGCCACGAACATCGGGAAGATGAGGACCATGCAGCTTTTCCAGTTCTCGCGCAGCACCTCGATTTTCGCGTCGTGCCCGCCTTCGAACAGGATGATCGCCAGGGCCACCTGGGCGAAGACCGGCCCCACTCCGCCGAAATGCTCCGGCTTGGTGATTCCGAATACAGGACCCAGCAGGATGCCGATGGTGATGAGCAGCAGCACGTCGGGAATGCGCGTCTTCTTGAACAAGGCCGCGAAGATATGGGCCAGGAAGACGAGAAAGCCCACGAAGGCGATGACTAGAGGCGTGCTCACCGGGTATGGCCCATAGGGACTACTAGAATAGCTTTATTTCGAGGACAATGAAACCGCCGATCGCGAAGCGCTTTCGGCGCGCCTATTTGAACAATAACGGCGCGTATTTCCTGAATACCTCGTTCCAGAACGGATCCGTGTGCCCCCCGCTGGTGCGGGTCGTGAAGTCCCTTTCGAACTTGATGCCCTGGGACTCGGCCAGCTGGCAGGTCGTGTCGGTGTCGCCGAAGGCGATGTCGGTGGGGTTGACGTAGACCTTGAAGAGCTTCAGCTCGTTCAGGGCGGCGACGTCGATGACCTTCCCGCTCACGTCGGACCTGAACTTGGAGGGGCTGAAACCGCCGCTCTTGTAGAGCCCCCCGCTCATGGGGAGGGACCAGCCCCAGAGCTTGGGATAGAACAGGGTCAGGTTCCAGGTCTGCATGGAGCCCATGGAGAGGCCGGAGATGGCCCGGGAGGCGCGCGCGGTGTCGACCTTGTAATGGGATTCGGTGTAGGCGCGGATGTCGGTGGTGAGATCGGCGTAGAAGGGGTCGGCCGTCTTCCCGTAGGCGCCGTAATTCGTGTTGCCGCCGGCGCTGGGGGTCACGATGATCATGGGCTGCACGTTGACCCGGTCGGCATAGGCGTTGAGCGAATCGAGGAACTTGCAATTGGCCCGCCAGTAGGTCTCGTTGGCTCCGCCGCCGTGGAGGAGATAGAGGACGGGCAGGAGGTACAGCTCCTTGTAGTCGGAGGGGACGTAGACTTCGATTCGGCGGCCGGCCTTGACGACCACGGAAGTGTCCCGGCGGTAGGTCCGGACCTTGAGGCTGATGTCGCCGAGCGCCTGGGAGGCCGGGCCCGCCAGCGGGGTCTTCTTGATCTCGTGGCCCATGCGCAGCACGATCAGGGTGTCGGCAGCGGCGGCGCGCTTCGCCGGGAACACGCGGGCTTCCGGCGCCGACGCAGCCATGGCTGATGGAAGCCGCGAGAGCCGTCCCGCTCCCTCCACGGTGACAGGCACGTGGGCTTCGGCTCCGTCGCGGCTGAGCGAGATCACGTAGCGGCCCGCGGGCACGGAAATGCGGCCTGCGTCCAGCGGGATGGAATGAGCGCCTTTCTCCTTCCGGCCCGCGAAAAGCGTGGCGACACGTTCCCCCTGGATCCCGAGCAGCTCCACGGTCACGACCCGTGAAGCATCGAGAGTGAATTCCAGGCGATTGCCCCGCAGGCGGATGGCTGCATCGCCATCCATGTCGCGGGACAGGATTCGGGGCAGGGACGTGGACGCGAGATCCAGCGAGAACCGGCCGTCCGCGCCGGTCGAATCGAAGGTGTCGGGGCGGCTTTTGAGCCAGACCTTGGCGCCGGACAGGGCCGAGCCGGAGCTGTTGACGACCCTACCGGTGAGGGTTTCCGCCCCCTGGACCGCGAGGGCCCCGGACAGGGCTGCAACGAAGAGGATGGCGCGCATATCCATCACTGGAATAATAGCTCAAAAGCGCTCCGCAGTAGTCGGGACCAATCCTTGACGGGAAATTTTCCACCGGAAACTTGCCCCTGCCGGGAAAAGAATCTTTTTCATCCTTGTACGAGTGACGCATTCTCCCCCGCGGAGAGCCCGATAAACAAGCCCTCGTCGAAAGGATGCACGCTATGCTGCACTATTCCCTGGTATTCCTGGTCATCGCCATCATCGCCGCGTTCCTCGGGTTCGGCGCCCTTGCCGGCACGGCGGCCTCCATCGCCAAGATCCTGTTCTTCGTGTTCCTGGTGGTGTGGGTGGTGTCGTTCTTCCTGGGCCGAAGAAGCGTGCTCTGACGCGCCGCCCCAGGGTCTGTCTGCAAAGACCCTAGTCCAGCTTCTGCAGCGAGAGCATGGTCATGTCGTCGAACTGGCCATGCTCCTTGGCGTGGCTGCGCACGTCCGCCAGCACGCCCTCGATGACGGCGGCGGGAGGCTGATCCCTCCGATCCTCCAGGACCCGGAACAGCCGCTCCTTGCCGTAGGGATTCTGGTGCTCGTCCATAGCCTCGTCCACGCCGTCGGTGAAGGCGAAGAAACGATCGCCGGGGTTCAGAGGCAGGGTGACCGATTCCAGGCGCGCGGCGAAATCGGCTTCCGTGGTCATGCCCAGGGCGATGCCCTTGGAGGCGATGGATCCGGGGTGGTCGCGGCCGGGTCCGAAGGCCACCAGGCCGGGATGGCCGGCGCGGCTGAAGTTCAGGGAGCGGCCGTCCCGGGACACGATGATGCACAGGCAGGTGATGAAGGACATCTCCCGGGCGAGCTCCGGGCTCATGAGGCGGTTGACCGAGATGAGCAGCTCGCGGGCGGAATCCTGGCGGCGGCCCTCGGAGCGCATGCAGGAGCGCAGGCTGGTCATGACCATCGCGGCGGGGATGCCCTTGCCGCACACGTCGGCGATGGCGATGATCCAGTCGCCGTGCTCGTTCTGGAAGTAGTCCAGGTAGTCGCCGCCGATCTGGCGGGCGGGCAGGCAGACGCCGTGGAGGCCGATCCCGGGGATGTCCGGGGTCTCGGGCATGTAATGGGTCTGGATCTTCTTGGCGGCCTCGAGCTCGCTCTCGATGCGGGCCTTCTCGGCCAGGGCCAGGTTGGCGCGCCGCAGGTGCTCGACGTGGGCCTCGAGCTCGGCATTGGTCCGCTTGAGCTCCGCGGTGCGGTCGCGGACCTTCTCCTCCAGGGATTCGTTGACCCTTTGCAGGGCGGCTTCGGCGCGCTTGATATTGGTGATGTCCTTGAACACGCCCACCACGAAGGCGTCTCCCTTCGGGTCCACGTAGCGGCGCTTGCGGGTGAGGATGTGGCGGATGCCCCCGCCCGCAGGGGTGAAGGACTCCTCGGTGACGTCCTCCTCGCCGGTCCGCAGGACCTTCTCGTCGCGGGAACGGAAGAACGCCGCCTCCTCGGGCGGGAACAGGTCCTCGTCGGTGCGTCCCAGGAGTTCCTCGCGGGTACGGCCCAGGGCCCGGCACATGGCCTCGTTCGCGAGGACCATCCGCAGGGAGTTGTCCTTCACGAAGATGGGATCGCCGATGAAATCGAAGATACGGGTCAGGAGGTCGTCTGAGCGGGCGTTCATCCTTGGGGGGTCTCGTTCCGGACCCTTGTACTCTACCATAGGGGCGCCTGGGGAGGGAACCCCCGAGAGGCGGAGGAAATCGGCGGAAGCGGAAAAACTTGCGTTTTTTCCGGACCTCCCGGCAGGCGCGAAGACTCCGGGGGCCGGAAACGAAGAAGGCCGGCCAGGGGCCGGCCTTCGAGGCTTTCGAATACTGTCGACGGTCAGCCGGCCACGGCCGCGGTGGCGGCCTTGGACTTGGATTCCACCGCACCTTCGTTCAGGCAGTTGAACACTTCCTTGAAGAAGGCGGGGTGGTCCTGCCAGGTCT
>CBILQL010000198.1:0-8140 GCA_966238865.1 uncultured bacterium | reverse complement strand
TCCGGGAGATCGTGAACGCCTGCCAGGCCATGATCAGGAACCCCGATCTGCCGGACGAGGAGCTGCTGGCCATGGTCACGGGCCCCGACTTCCCCACCGGCGGCACCATCTACGGGCGCAACGGCATCCGCGCCGCCTACATGACGGGCAAGGGCCGCATCCTGGTGCGCGCCAAGCACCGCATCGAGGAGCGGAACGGCCGCACCCGCATCGAGGTCACCGAGATCCCCTACCAGGTGAACAAGACCAACCTGCTCGAGAAGATGGCGGCGCTGGTGCGCGAGAAGGTGATCGAGGGCATCTCCGACCTGCGCGACGAAAGCGACAAGGACGGCATGAGCATCATCATCGAGCTCAAGAAGGACGCCTTCCCCGACATCGTCCTCAACGCCCTGTACAAGCACACCCAGCTCCAGGAGACCTTCTCCATCCACAACCTGGCCCTGGTCGAGGGGCGCCCGCGCACCCTGGGCCTGCGCGAGCTCATCCGCCACTTCCTGGATCACCGCCACGAGGTGGTGGAGCGCCGCGCCCGCTTCGACCTGCAGAAGGCCGAGGACCGGGCCCACATCCTGGAGGGCCTGCGCATCGCCCTCGACCACATCGAGGAGATCATCCGCCTCATCCGCGCCTCCTCCGACACGGCCGAGGCCAAGGCGGGCCTCATGGAGCGCTTCGGGCTCTCGGACCGCCAGAGCGACGCCATCCTGGAGATGACCCTGCGCAGGCTCACCGGCCTCGAGCGCGACAAGATCGAGAACGAGTACAAGGAGCTGCTCGTCACCATCGCCGACCTCAAGGACATCCTGGCCGACCGGTCCCGCCGCATGGCCATCATCTCCGGGGAGCTGAAGGACATCGTCGAGAAGTTCGGCGACGAGCGGCGCACCAACATCGAGGAAGCCGCCGACGACATCACCTACCTGGACCTCATCCCCAACGAGCCCATGGTGATCACGGTGTCCCATACCGGCTACATCAAGCGCATCGGCACCGACGCCTACAAGACGCAGGGACGGGGCGGCAAGGGCATCTCGGCCACGGGCCTCAAGGACGAGGACTTCGTCGAGCACCTCTTCATCGCCTGGACCCACAGCTACATCCTGGTCTTCACCAACCTGGGGCGCTGCCACTGGGTGAGGGTGTACGAGATCCCGGAAGGGTCGCGCTCCTCCAAGGGCAAGGCCCTGGTGAACCTGGTCAACCTCCAGGAGGGCGAGAAGGTCTCCGCCTTCGTGCCCGTGCGCGACTTCGAGGACCCGCGCTCCGTGGTGCTGGTCACCGAGAAGGGCGTCATCAACAAGATGTCCCTCGAGGCCTTCTCCCGGCCCCGCGCCAACGGCATCAACGCCATCACCCTGGACGAGGGCGACCGCCTGTACCAGGTGGTCCTCGCCTCCGAATCCGACGACGTGATGATCGGCACCCGCTCGGGCCAGGCCATCCGCTTCGCCATGAGCAAGTTCCGCCAGACCGGCCGCGGCACCCGCGGCGTCAAGGGCATCACCCTGGAGGGCGACGATCTGGTAATCGGCATGATCGTGGCCGAGAAGGGCTGCACCGTGCTCACCATCACCGCGCTCGGCTACGGCAAGCGCAGCGACCCCGACGAGTACCGCATCACCGACCGCGGCGGCAAGGGCGTGCGCAACATCAAGATCACGGACAAGAACGGCCCGGCCGTGTGCATCGAGTCGGTGCGCGAGGGCCAGGAGATCCTGGTCATCACCAAGGAAGGCAACGTCATCCGCCTGGGCGTGGCCGACATCAGCCTCATCGGCCGCGACACCCAGGGCGTGCGCGTCATCCGCCTCAACGAGACCGACCTGGTCACCGACGTTGCCGTGGTGGAGAGCGAGGACGTGGATCCGGAGCAGCTGGAAAGCCAGCAGGCTCCCCACGGCGCCCCGGCCGGGAGCGCCACCGCCGATGCCGAAGGCATCTTCGCGGCTGCCGACGGCTCCGCGCTGGACGGCTCCGGCGACCTCCCCGAGGACCCGGATTCCGGGGAATCGGCCTCCGACGAAGCCCCCGAGGCCTGAACGGACCCGGCGGCGGCGGTCCCGGAGCGGTCCGCCCCACTCCCCGGCGAGCCTTCCCTGGACCCGGCGCTGCCCGCCCCGCTCCCCGGCGGCTGTCCGCGTTGCCTCGCGGTCCGGAAGAATGGAGTTTGGAGGAGGTAAAATGGATCGCCCGGGAAGCAAGACGTCCGTTGCCGGCACCGCCCTCCGCGGCCTTCCCCTCCTGATCCTCGCTTCCCTGCCGCTCCTCTCCGCGGGCCCCGCCCATCCCCTCGCCTTCCCCGACACCGCCGATCTCAAGAAGACCCACCGCGTGGTCGCCCGCAAGGACGGACTGCCCGTGCTCTTCTCCCGCATCCAGGACGGGGATTCCACGAGCCTCTCCCTGGAATGGAAGGGCGGCCGCCCGGTGTCGGCGCGCCTGGAGCGGGAGGACGGGTTCGGGGACGAGGAGTTCGCGCGCCTGACCGGGGAGTACGGCGAGGGAGCCGCCTGGCACGAGTTCGACGACGGCAAGAAGCCCTACGAGGGCCTGGTCCAGCAATGGCACCTGCAAGGCTACGGCGGCCGGGGCGGCTGGCTGGGCTCCGGCATCCACCGGGGCCGCTATTTCCTGATCTTCCGCGAATCGCCGCCCTCGGGCATGGCCAAAGTGGAGGCGCCCCTGTCCCTGAAACCCTCCCTGGCGGCCTTCCTGGACACCAGCTCCCTCTGGCTCGAGGCGGATTGCGCGGGCCGGCGGTGGCCGTCGGCCAATCCCGGGCCCGCCCCGGGCTCCCCGCCGCCCGCCCCTTCCTCCCGGAAAAAGGCCCGCAAGCCTCCTGCCCAGGGGAAACCGGTATGTTACCAGTCCAACGAGGACTCCCGGCTCTGGGTGCGCGTGGGCCGCAAGTCCCCTCCGGCCGTGGAGGTGCTCCTCGAGGAGGGCGAGAGCCCGGCCCTGAAGGAGGTCCGACACATGGTCCAGGTGGTTCCGGACGCCGGCCAGGCCGAATACGCCAGGGACCTGTCCCAGATGCTGCTGGCCGAATCGCAGATCTTCCTCGCCAAGCTGGCCCAGAAGCTGCCGCCACTCTTCAACTGGCCGTCCTGGCAGCTGCAAGGGTCCAAGGAAGGGCAGCTGCCCCCGGAGCGTTACCTCGCCCTGGTGCGCAGCGAGCGGGATCCCGGGGAATACCTGCCGGCACTCTTCCTGGACGGCAAGGGCATCCGACTGGCGGTAAATCTATATTACAAGGGTACCTTCCATCTGGAGGCGGAGGCCAAACCATGAGCGAGATGAAGTCCGTCTATACCGCGTCGTCGGAGCCCGAAGCGGAGATCATCCGCAACCTCCTGTCCGGCGCCGGCATCGAATCGCAGGTGGTCACCGACGACGGGGGCGGCATGATCCAGAGCCTCACCTTCTCCTCCGGCATCACGCTGCTGGTCGATGAGGCGTCGTACGCGGACGCCATGGCCGTCCTCGACGAGTACCGCAAGGGCGAGACCGCCCTGCGCGAGGATGATGACGTCGCCTAGCGCCCGCCACCGGATCCTCTCCTGGTCTCCGGCCCTCCTGGGCATGGCGGCCATATTCTGGTCGTCCTCGCTGCCGGGCGATGCCATCCACCTGCCGGGCTTCCGCTTCAGCGACAAGGCGCTCCATTTCGCGGCCTACGGAGTGCTGGGGATCCTGATCGGCATGCGGCACGTCCTGCTGCGCCGCCTGGCGGGCGGGGACCTGGGTTTCGCGCTCGGCCGGACGGGGGGGATCGCGTCCGCGACCGCCGGGCTCGCGGAAAAGTCCGCCTTCGACCGGACCGGGGCCTTGACGGGAATCCTGTACGGCCTCAGCGACGAGATCCACCAGATGTTCGTCCCCTTGCGGGAGTCCGCCTTCAGCGATTTCGCCGCCGATGCGTTGGGAATACTGGCAGGGCTTTACGTCATCCGGCGCCTGGCAGGCCCCCCGAAATAGCGCGGGGAAGCTCCGGGCGGCGCCTTATCGCAGATTCAAAGGCACCGATTGGCGTCGCCGCCGGGTCGGCTCCTTATCGAAGATTCAGAGGCACCCGATTCGCGTCGCCGCCCTTGCGGATGTAGGTGGAGAAGTAGGCGCGCGCCTCGTCGGGCCGGCTCAGGTTGAGCAGGGAGCTGCCCAGGACGTAATAGGGCTCCACGGATTCGTAGCAGTAGACGGTGGCGTTGCGGGCGTAGGGGATCAGCTCCTTGTCGTTGCGCTGGCGCTGGTACCAGTTCATCGCCAGGGTGTTGGCCGCGCAGGAGAGCGGCTCCCGATCCAGCGCCGCCTTGAGGTTCTCCTGGATGGCGTTCTCGTCCTCGTTCTCGTTGAGGTCGTCCCAGAGCGCCTCCAGGGCCCGCAAATCCCCGGGACGCTTGCGCAGGACCACGCGGTAGAAATACTTGGCCTGCTTCTCGTACCCGCGAATCTTGAGCTGGCGGCCCATGAATTCCTGGAGGTCGGGGTCGGCATTCTGGTATTGCTCCTTGATGGACTCCCAGGCCTGGTCGGCCTTGTACTTGTTCCCGGTGGTGGAGTAGAGCTTGTAGAGCTCGGCGTGCGCGATAGCCCGCAGCCGGTCCCAGGAGGCGGCCGCGGTCCGTTCGTAATGCTCGGCGGCCTCTTCGGGCCTGTCATCGGCGGCGGCTTCCAGGCCGCGGAGCAGCCAGAAATAGTCGCGGAAGGACGGGGATTTGGCCTCCTTGGCGATGTAGATCTTGGTTTCGCGCTGGCGCCCGCTCGCGGCGTGGCAGAGGCCGACAAGGAGCTGGATCTCGCCTTGGGGGTGCTGCTTCGCCAGGGCGGCCAGGGCTTTGGCATCCGTCGCGACGCCCAGGAAGAAGCTGACCAGGAGGAAGTTCCGCACGCCCTCGTAGTCGAGCTGCGCCAGGTTCCTGGAAAGGATGGAGTGGCAGAGGGAGAGGTCGCCCTGCTTGTAGGCCAGGTCGGCCGCCTTGCGGCCCAGCGGATGGTAGCCTCCCGAGCGCACGCCCATGTGCCGGAGCACGGTGAGCTGCACGGTCGGCATCTTCTCCTTCTCGAGGCCGGACTGGAGGAGATCGAGCTGGGAGGAATCGAGATGGGCCAGGTTGGGCATGAGATAGGGAAGGCTGATCTTCACGCGCCCCTGGGTGAGCCAGATGCCCCCCACCTGCAGGATGGCCGTGCCCGATCGCCCGGACAGCTTGATGGCCTCGTCGAAATAGCCCTTGGCCAGGTCGATTTGGCTGTTGCGGGAGGCCAGGATGCCGAGTTGCATCCAGTGCTGCGGGTTCTCCGGCTCCTGGGCCACGAGGGATTGCAGGGAGTCCTCGCTGAGCTCGGCGTTCCAGCGGGCGGCATGGGAAGGAAGGGCGGAGAGAAGCGCGAAGAGCGCCAGGCAGGGGAGCAGCCGGAGCAGGCCGTCGCGCCGGCGGCAGGGCCGCGCGGATGCGGAATCCGGCCGCGCGGACATCGGCGCCGCAGGACGGCCACTATTCGCCTCGAATCTATCCACCCGGGAGGAACGCAACGGACCCTGCAATCGGAACGGCTCCCGGCTGAGACGCCGGAAGCCCTGGGAAAAGATAGCAAAATGGCCAGGATGCGCCCGGCCGGAGGTCAGGCTTCCAGGCCGTCGCTCAGGCGTAATTCTCCGGAAACAGCAGGCGCTCCACGCTCTCGATGATGATGTGCAGGGCGAACATGTGCATCTCCTGGATTCGCTCGGTGGGCGTGGTCTGCACCCAGATTTCGGCGTCCCCCTTGCCCCGGAGGCTGCCGCCCGACTTGCCCAGGAGGAGGATCACCTTGAGGTCCCCCTTGCGGGCCTCCTCGACGGCCCGGATCACGTTCCGGGAATTCCCGCTGGTGCTGATGGCCAGCAGCACGTCTCCGGCCTTCCCGTAGGCGCTCACGCCCCGGGCGAACACCTCGTCATACCCGTAGTCGTTCCCGACGCAGGTGAGATGGCCCGGATCGGTGAGGGGAATGGCGGGAAGCGGTTTGCGATCTTTGATGAACCGGCCAGTGAACTCCTCCGCGAAATGGATCGCGTCGCAGGCGGAACCGCCGTTTCCGCAGGAAATGGCCTTGTTGCCCGACGAGAAGGCTCCGGCCAGGATGCGCGCGGAGGCCTCGATGGCCTGGGCGGTGGCGGGATCCGCGAGGAAGGCCTCCAGGGTCTTTCGGCCGTCCTCCAGGGACGCGCGTATCTGCTTGGAAAGGTCGGGGAAGTGCATTGAGTCTCCTTGCAGCCGGATGGCCGCGAAGCCGGGCAGTCCGGTCCGGACGGGGAAAATGATACAAAAGGGGTGCCCCTTTTCAAAAATGTATACTTTGGAGTCCCATGGGCGCCATACCGGAATACGCCGGCGGAGAGGTCATCGCGAACAAGTACGTCGTGGATCGCCCGCTCGGCGACGGTCCCAACAGCCGCGCCTACCTGGCCGATTCCGGCATGGGCTCGCCGAAGCTGTGCGTCAAGCTCTTCCGCGCCGACCTGTCCGCCCGGCTCCTGTCGGCCCCGGATTTCTTCCTCAAGGCGGGAGTCGCCACCGAAATCGAGCATGACAACCTCGTCTCCTGCCTCGACGTGCAGGAGGAGATGGGCCACGTCTATACCGCGCGCACCTATGTCGACGGCCCCGATTTCGAGGATTGGATGCGCCGCAACCGCTCGGAAGGCAACTTTTTCACCCGCGGCCTGGAGCTCCTCTGGCAGGCCTGCCAGGGCCTGTCGGCGCTGCACGAGCGCACGCGCCACCTGAACATCCATCCCGGGAACCTTCTCATCACGCCCCTCCAGGCCAAGCTCGCGGATTGGGATCCCCGTTCCCTGGGAAGCATGGAGATGACGCCGGATCCCCTGCCCTTCCGCCCCCAATACGCGGGATACCGGGCTCCGGAGATGTCGGGCGGAGGCAGCTTCCTCAGCTATCCCAGCACCGATCTCTACGCCGTGGCGGGCCTCCTGTATCGGCTCGTCGTGGGCGAGCATCCGGCAGACCCTGCCAGAACCCAGGCGGGAATCCGCGGGCTGGAGAAAGACCTTGGCATCTTCCTGGCCAAGGCCATGCATCCCCGGCCCGAAGAGCGCTACCAGGACGCCCCATCCTTCTCCGACGCCCTGTGGGAACTCCATGGCGCCATGCAGCGCCTGCAGGACAATCGGCCGGCGACGCCGACGCGGGAGGACAAGCGCCACCTTCCGCCCGCCGGCGGAAAGGCCTCCCCGACCCTGGCGATGTCGCCCGGCGACTCCGCCACCTTGTTCGGCACCTCCGGCAGCCAAGGTACGCCCCGGACCCAGACGCCGCAGACGCACAAGAACGACACCTTCTTCGGTAACTTCCCCGACGAGGCCGCGACGGGCAAATCCCCGACCGCCGAGCCGCGTCGCGACACGCCCAAGCCGCAGTCCACGGGCGATACCTTTTTCGGTACACCCACGGCGCAGTCCTCGGGCGACACCTTTTTCGGGACGCCCAAGGCCCAATCCTCGGGTGATACCTTCTTCGGGAGCCCCGATGGGACTCCGGGCGCCCGC
Source organism: uncultured bacterium (assembly GCA_966238865.1). Lineage (GTDB taxonomy): Bacteria > Fibrobacterota > Fibrobacteria > UBA11236 > UBA11236 > CBILQL01. Next base: position 588 of record CBILQL010000198.1, on the reverse strand, counting down.
TCCGGCGCCGAGCCGGCCCCGCCACATAAGTCCTCGAACAGGGGACACAGGGCCGGCTCCCGGCCGTCCAACGATGCCAAACCGGCTCCCGTGACCCTGTCCTCGCTGGAAAAGGACGTCCTGGAAGTGGATCATGAACGCGCCCCGTCGGGATATACCCAGTACGGGACCCAATTCTCCGAAGGCGACAAGCAGGCCGGACAACGCAAGCTGATGCTGGCCCTGGCAGCGGTCGGCGCCCTGGTTCTGGTCCTGGCCCTGGGAGGCCTCTTCGTATACCTGCGCAGCACCGCTGCGCCGGACATCCCTTCCCGGACCGCCGATCCGGCGGGTGATGACGGCGGCGCAGCCGCCGGGATCGGCGGCCGTGCGGATCAGGCGGGCACTGCCCAGGGCTCCGGCGAATCCGGGCTTCCGGCTGCCGCCGACGGGGGCTCCGCCACGCAAGCCGTGGATGGTCCGCCTTACCCCGTCGAGGAAACGGCCGAAGAGCCTGCGCGGCCCGGAACCGGGGCGGCGGCCGTGCAGGCCGGCGGCGCGTCCGTCGGCGCCAGGATCGCGGCCGGCGGCGCGGCCAAGGGCACTCCC
>CBILQL010000197.1:0-8141 GCA_966238865.1 uncultured bacterium | reverse complement strand
ATCTCGTTCCCGATCTGCACCATGTCCGGCAAGGTGCCTTGCGCCCCCAGGGCTTCCAGGGTCGCCAGAGTATAGTCATGGACGGCGCGGGTCAGGTCGGCGAAGTTCAGGGAAGCCCAGGCAGCCGGCTTCTTCTGCGCCCCGGGATCGGCCCAGGTGTCGCTGTAATGGAAGTCGAGCAGGAAGCGCATGCCGGCGGCCTTGATGCGCTTGGCCATGGCCTTGGTCTGCTCCAGGTCGCAATAACCCTGGGGCGAATAGCCGCCTGTCGCCCGGGGGTTATGAAAGATGCGCAGGCGGATGAAGTTGAAGTTATGGTCCTTCAGGATGAGCAGGGCGTCCCGCTTCACGCCCTGGTCGTAATAGCCCCGCCCCTCCGCCTCCCGCTGGGGCAGCCAGGAGATGTCGGCCCCGAGGATGAAGGGCTGTTCCCGGGCTTCGATCTCCCCTGCCGCGGCAATGGCCAGGGTCAGGGCCAGGGTGGATAGCAGGGCCTGAGCCCGCCTCGCCTCCGGTAACCGGAAGGCGGCCATCCTGCCGGGACCTTGCTGCCGGCTGAAAATCCTCCAACCCGACTGGTACCATCCTCGCATCGCATATAATGTGTACTGGTTCGGGATAATTTTCCCGGCATTTTCCGTCCGGATGCGAAAAGCCGCTGAGAATCAGTTTTCAGGGTAAGACGGCCCCTGAAACAGGGTCTTCCTCCCCATCCTTCCGGCCTTCTCCCTGCCCGGTTTTTTCAACGTTCACCTTGAAGCGGAAGGTTTTCGCCCCGTCCGCGGCAGTGATCGTGATGTCCGCTCCGCCTTTCTTCACGGCTGTGAGCGTGTCCTCGTTCACCGACACGATTTTCGGGTCGCTGCTGGCCAGGGTATACGCCTTGTTGTCCGCATCCGCGGGCAGGAAGGTGACGGCCGGGACCGACTTCGCGCCGACCTCCAGTGTCAAATCGGGAGAGGATAGTGAAACCAGGGGCACGCGCACGGTCACGTCGAACGCAGCCGAGGGACCGTCCGGCGAGGCAGCCGTCACCCGGGCCTGGCCTCCCGACAAGGCGTTGATGCGAGTTCCCGTGACGGAGACTACCTTGGGATTGCTGCTGGAAAGGGTGAAGGACTTGTCGGTGGCTCCGGCCGGCAGCAAGGTCACCTTGGGGAGCGCTCCGGTGTCGCCTTTGTCCAGGACCAGGTTCTCGGCCAGGATGGAAAGCACCTTGACGGTGAGGATGGGGGCGGCCTTCACAGTCACCTTGAAGGTCGTGGTCAGGCCTTTTCCCTTGGTCGTCAGCGTCACAGTCGCCTGTCCCGGGGCTACCGGACGGCAAAGGGACGCGCCACCCGCGGCGACGATTTGGACCGCGGAGGGGTTTCCGCTGACAAGGCTATAGCCCTGGTTGGTGGTATTGGCAGGCGTCCAGGTCACTGACGGGGTCCGCGCCGCGTCGCCTTCGGTGAACTCCATCGCGGCGACGGCGACCGCCGTTTCGTAGACATTGGTGTCGGGCTGGACAACGGTGGCATCGAATTCCACCGTGAAGCCGCCCTCCTCGGTGCGCGCCCTCACCTTGGCCGTCCCGGGCTTGACCGGGACCAGGTCGATTCCGGAAACCTTCACTATCGCCTCGTTGAGGCTCCTCAGGGTGTACCCTTTGTTTTTCGCGTCCCTGGGGAGCACGGTGACGGCTGGAGTAACCTTGGCAATACCCATGGGCAGGTACACGGCCGCAGCCTGGATGCCGGTCACCGCGACGACCGTGTCCTTGGGCTGCACCACCACGACCGTGTCCCCGGGTTTCACCACGATGACGGTATCCCTGGGCTTGCCCCTGGAGGTGTCAGCGCCGGTCTTTCCCTGCCCCGACCTTTCCCTGGCGATGGCGGCCGAGTCCAGGGCGATGCGCAGGCATTCTCCGGGGGTTCCTTCGCAATTCGGGGCATAGAATTCCACGCTGTCGGAAATGCCGTTTCTGTCCCGATCCAGTTCCCAACCCGCTTCGAGGGCGGAATCGTCGTTGAGGAAGGGATTCTGGTATTCCCTATCCAGGCAGGCCAGGATGCACAAGGCCGCGCCTCCGAGGACCAGTGATTTGCCTCGCATCGATTCCCTCCCTCAGAATGACCAGACCGTGACGCTAGCACCCAAGGTCAAGGCCGCCAGCGATCCGAATATCATGGTATTTCGATCGGCTGCTTCCGTCCGCTTTTTCCAGGTTGCGGCATCATGGCTCAGGGAGGTCTCCGCCCGTCGATACGCAGCGTCGGCTTTCCGGTTGCTGGCATAGGCTGCGACACCCAAGCCGCCCGCGGCGGTAAGCCCCGCCAAACCTAGAAGCGTGCGCCCCCATCGGGATTCGCCCTTCGCAGCCGTCCTGCCTCCGTCCGACCCACCCCCCGTGGCTTCCGGCCAATGCCGCAGGGTTTGAAAGAAACGGCTTTCGAATTGCAGGATGTCCCGGAAATCCCGGGAAGGGCTGGACGTCCAGCTGCGCACCCGCCGCTTTCCGGCAATGTCGAAAAGAGCGAGCTCCAACCGCCGCCCCCGCTCCCCCTGCTCAAGCTTCGACCGCACCAGGCTGGCGACGTTCAGCCGGGCGCCCAGGGCGATCAGGCCGGTATCCGAGGCGGCGAGGGAGCCCAGGGGAATCCCCATGGCATCCACCAGCTCCTTCAATTCCGCCTGCCCCATGAGATCATGGGTACGGAAGCCGTGGACGTGGGTGCCGATGCGCTCCGCGATGACGCGGGATTCAGGGGAACCGGGGTTCCCGTCGAGCACGGCGATCAGCCCCTGCCCGGCCTTCGGCTCCGCGGCGAAACGGGAAGGATCGAGGGAGGCGGCGAAGGCGGCCAGATGCTCCAGGGAGGGATCGGATCCCGGTTCCAGCGGACTGCGCGAGGCATGTCCCACCATGGATTCGACGACTCTTCCCGTCTGGGTATCGAGAACATTGAAGGAATACGCGGTCAACCCATCCAGCGGGGTGAGCGTGCCGAACAGGATATACTCGGCCATCAGCACGTTCCCGGCTTCGAAGGCGCATTGGAATTCATGGCAGGGCCGGCCCGTATTCCACTTGTACACCCGCAGCTTGGCCTCGGTTTCGGCCCCGGAAAGCGGCCGGAAGCGCTCCCCCTTGCTGAAGGCATTCCGTAGGAACTCGCCCGCCTGCGGGAGGGGCTTGGCCTGGGACAGGTCCACCGGGTCCAGGATGGCCAGCGACGTCCGGGACCCAAGCGCATCGGAGTTTCGGGGCGTTTCCGCTACGGGGACGGCTCCTGCGGCAGCCGACCGGTGCGCCGCCGCCTCGACTACGCCGGGGCATAGCCATGCCAGGGCTGCCAGCGCCGTGGCTATTACTCTGAAACGATACGAATGCGGCGGATTTCCCAAGTTTGAGGCCTTGACTCTCCCCGGTGAATAAAATCTTCCGTCATGGGGTAATCAAGGGGCCCTGGGAGGCTTCCGGACTCAAGAATAGTCAGGGAGCGCCTATGGGGTGTAGGGGGGGCGATGGGGGGCCGGCCGATGCCCTGTTGGGCGCCGGCCCCGGGGGGTCACTTCGTCAGATGGAACAGCACGCAGAGCATCAGTTTGATGTCGCGGCTACCCACTGTGCCGTCATCATCATCGATGTCGGACATATTCGTGAATCCGTATCCGTAGCGCACGTCGGCGTTCAGGTAGACGAACTCCTGCACCTGATAGGAGCCTCCTACTCCGATTTCACCGGCGAGATTGATGGCGGAGATATCCTCCAAGTCCTCGGAATCTCCATCAATATCGACCGAACCGTTGAGGAAGATCCCCAAACTGGGACCGGCAAAAGCATAACCATGGGCCTTCATGGAACCGAATTTCGCTTTCGCAAGCACGGGAAGCTCCAGGTAATTGAGGCTGAAGTTCGCCTCCGCGGATGATAGCGCGTCTTCTAGGATATACCCCCTTCTCAGGAACATGGGTTCGAGGAGCAGGCTGAAGGGAGTGGTGACGCCCAGCTCGGCCCTGGCGCCAATCGCAAAGGCGGTTTTCATGTCCGTCGAAATATCCTCGCCATCCGCATCGATGCTGACATTGGCGAAATTGAGGCCGCCGATGGGGCCGGCTCCAAAAGACACCGCCGATGCGTTTCCGGCAAAGAGGGACAATCCCGCAACCACCGCAGCGGACAAGGAAGTGATTCGATACTGCATGCGTACTCCATATCGATTCACCGGAAGGGTATTCTCCGATGGCTCATCGCGCGGCGCGGACCGCGGATGGACTGACAAATATTAACCTTTTTTATCCAGAATCTCCCGCTCCAGGGCTGCCAAATCGTCCCGGATGCGGACAATGCGATCCTCGAGGCCCGGCTCCGGGAAACCGGGACGCTTCCGGGCCTCCTCCAGGTGACGGGCCTTGGTGCTTTGCAGGTTCTCCATGATGAAGCCGATTACCATGTTCAGCATGAGGAAGGTGCCGAACATGACGAAGGAGATGAAGTAGAGGGTGGCCCCCATGGGATGCGCCGCGGGATGGGCGCACAGGCTCTCCTTCCCGTCGTAGCCGTAGCTGTCGCAGCCGTAGATGTTGGTGAGCATGATGTCGGCCCAGCCTTCCAGGGTGAGCACCTGGAACAGGCTGAGCACGGACAGGTGCAGCCGCCCGAAATGCATCGGGTCGTTGGCCCCGAAGGCGAAGGTGCCGATCACGGCGTAGACGTAGATGAGCAGGGAGAAGAGCCCCGCCAGGTAGAACATGGACGGGATGGTGTGCAGGATGGTTTCCACCAGGAGGCGCATCTCCGGGACGAATTTCACCAGGCGGACCAGCCGCAGCAGGCGCAGCAGCCGGATCACCAGCACCGACTGGCTGGCGAAGGGCAGGAAGCTGAGGCCGACGATGAGGAAGTCCATCACGTTCCAGCCGTTCCGGAAGAATCCGAAGGGGCGGCGCCCTTGGGCCAGGATGCGCAGGACCAGCTCCGCGGCGAAGGTCCAGAGGATGATCCGGTCCAGGACATGCAGCAGGACGCCGTGGCGCTCCGCAATGGAGGGATAGGTCTCAAGGCCCACCACCACGCCGGCGGCGAGGATGAGGAGCACGATGAAGGCCTGGAAAGGGACGGAATCGGTGAGTTTTCGGAGGGTTTCGGCCATGTTCGGATGCGGGTTCGGGTTCAGGTGCGGGGGCCGCCGGTCGCGGCTCAATCGATGAAATGCACGGGGGAATTGCGATCCACCCCCACCGCGCTGCGCTCGTAGAAGGTTGCCAGCAGGGCCTCCCGGTCGGCCTCGGACAGGCGGTAGTTCTCCCGGCCATGGGCCTTGAGCCAGCCGTTCAGGGTGCCCATGAGCACCCCGGCGCAAACCGACACGTTCATGCTCTCGGTGAGGCCGAATTGCGGGATGCGGAAGCGGATGTCGGCGGCCGCCAGGGTCTCCGGATGGTTTCCCATGGTCTCGGACCCCATGTAGAAGGCGGTGGGCCGGCTGAAATCGATTTCATCCAAGGTGGAGGTGGCGTTGGAGGTGGAGGCCACCGCGATGCGGTAGCCGCGGTCCTTGAGCTCCCGGTAGCAGCGGGCCCGCCTGGAGTAGCAGTGGATGTCCAGCCACTTGTAGCTGCCCTTCAGCACCGACGGGCCCACCCGGTAGGGATTCACCTCGGAGATGACGTGCACGTCCTGGAAGCCGAACACCTCGCAGGTGCGGATCACGGCGCTGATGTTATGCGGATCCTTGAGGTCCTCCAGGACCAGGGTGAAATGGCGCAGGCGCTGGTCCACCACGGATTGGAGCAGCTGGCGGCGGTGCTCGGTGAGCTTGTAGCCGTATTTCTCGATGAGGGCGCGGATTTCGGCACGTTCCATGGTCGGCTGCTTCCCCCGGGGCGGGGGCCGGACGGCGGCCCTGCGGCGGGACGGCCAAATATAGGATTTGCGGGCCGAAACGCCATCCGGACGGGCCGTCCGGAGCGCGGCGCCGGCACGGAAGAGCCCCGGATAGACGGCGAACCGACGCGCCTATCGCTTAACGGGAGCTGCCGGGATGCAGGAAGTAGAGGCCCTCGGGGACCCCGGGCGGGACCTCCAGGTAGCTCCCGCGGGGGCGGGCCACGGCGCGCACGCGGCCTCCGAGGTCGCGCAGCTCCACGCCCGGGAGGCCGGAGAAGGCCAGCGGCAGGGGTAACTTGCCTGTTCCCCCCCACCGGACGAAGCGCCCCAGGGCGGGAGGCGCGGTGCCCGGCTCGAGGACGGACACCGAGGTGCCGTTGCCGGCAACGATATTGGGCCGGGGGACCGGGAAGGTCATTCCCGTGCCCAGGTAGAAGTCCGGATGGGGCGGCTGGTTGTAGGCCGTGTTCTGCCAGGCGATGGCCACGCGGTATTGGGGGTTGTGCATCAGGGTGTAGATGCGGTTCTGGGTGGCCGCGGTGGTGGTGTAGATCCGGAGCTGGCGGTTGTCGGAAGTCCGCCAGATAACCTCCTCGCGCCAGTCGCCGAAGAGGTCGGCGGTCAGCGCCGGGGTGGACTTGGTGCCGTTGTTGGAGACGCAGCCCGTGGCCGTCAGCAGGGCTCCTCCCCCCGCCTTGCTGACCGCGTTCCCGTCCACCAGCTCGCGCAGCAGATCGCCGTCCCACCAGGCCAGGAAGTTGGTGGATCCGGTGCCTACGGTCACGGCCTTCCCGCTCGCGTCGCGCACGCCGCCGGACGGCCCCCAGAACTCGGCCCCGGGGCTGGAGGCCAGGATGTCGGCGGCCACCCCGCGTCCCACGTCCTCGGCGGCGGTCTTCCAGTAGACCTCCCCGGTGCGGGCGTTGCGCAGGTCGGCGCCCGGCTGGGTGCCGCCCTCGTGGATCATCCACACCTCCAGGCCCGGCCGGGCCGGATCGAAGTCGCTCACGTGCAGCGCGTCGCCGTGGCCGAGGCGGGTGGTCCACAGCGCTTTCCCGTTGTCGTCGATGGCGCAGGCCCCGTAGATGATCTCGTCCTTGCCGTCGGCGTCCACGTCGGCGATGCTCAGGCTGTGGGCTCCCTGGCCCGTGTACCCGGCCGGCGTCCCCGACACGTTGGTGTCGAAGACCCAGCGCTGGGTGAGCTTGCCGCCGCGCCAGTCCCAGGCCACGAGGACGGTGCGGGTGTAATAGCCGCGGCACATCACCACGCTGGGACGCACGCCGTCCAGGTACGCCACCCCGGCCAGGAAGCGGTCCACCCGGTTGCCGTAATCGTCGCCCCAGGCGGAGACGCTGCCGCGGGCGGGGACGTAGTCCACGGTCGCCATGGCGCGTCCCGTGAGGCCGTTGAACACGGTCAGGAATTCCGGCCCGGCCAGGACATACCCGTTGGCGTTGCGATGGAGGGCGGTGGCACTGCCGATCACGGTCCCGCCCCCGTCCACGGTGCCGTCCGCGGTCTTGCACACCATCTCGGCCTTGCCGTCCCCGTCCAGGTCGTAGACCATGAACTGGGTGTAATGGGCCCCGGCGCGGATGTTCCTGCCCAGGTCGATGCGCCAGAGGCGCGTGCCCTCCAGCTTGTAGGCGTCGATGTACACGTTGTCGGTCACGCCGGACTTGGAATTGTCCTGGGCGTTTAGGGGCTCCCACTTGAGGATGATCTCGTATTCCCCGTCGCCGTCCAGATCGGCGGCGCTGGCGTCGTTGGCGGTATGGTTCGCCGTGGGGGGCTGGAGGTTGATGGCCAGGTAACTGGCGGACAGCGTCCGGGCGGGCGCGCTGGCCGCGCCCTCCTGGCCGTCGACAATGGCGCGCACGGTGTATGCGCCGGTCCCGGCGCTGTTATCGGTATAGATGGTGGCGCCGGTGATCGGCGCGGCGTTGAGCTTGGTCGCGCCTTTGTAGACGTTGAAGCCGATGTCCTGGGGTTCGGTGCCGAGGAGGCGCCAGCTCAGGTAGGTCCCTCCGGAAACGGGCACGGCCACCATGCCCCGTCCCAAGGCCTCCATCATCCGCTGGGCGGAGACGGCGACGGGAAAGGCGGCCAGGAGAAGCCACAATAGGCCGAGCCTCTGCACCTGCTTGCAAATCAGACCTTGCTGCAAATCCGCTCCCCTTCGGAAGATCATAGAATAGCGCGCCCGGGTGGATTTGGAGGGTGGATTTGCAGGGTTCTGGGGCGTTTGGGCGATGCCACC
>CBILQL010000196.1:0-8195 GCA_966238865.1 uncultured bacterium | reverse complement strand
AGCCGCCCGGCCCCGCCCAGCAGGGCGCCGAGCCTGTGCGCGGCCGCCTCGACAGCCGCATCCACCGGGATCGCGACGGGTTCTCCGCTCCCGGGATGGCTGAAGCCCGCGAGCCCGCGCGCCAGGGCGGCGGCGGCCTCGCCCGCCTTGCGGATGGCGCCGAGGCCCCGTGCCATGGCGCCGCCTTGGACGCCGGGCAGGGAGAGCAGATGATCGCTGTAGCCGTTGATGGCCGTGAGCAGGTTGTTGAAGTCGTGGACGATGCCATCCGACAGCCGCGCCAGGGCTTCCATCTTGGGACCGGGATCCCGGACCATGGCTTCCGCGTCCGGCGCGAAGGACAGGTAGAAGGCCAGGGCGGGAGCGTCGTGCAGCAGGGCGCCCTTCATCAGGACCCGGGCCGGGGCCCGCGAACCGTCCTTGCGGATGAGGTCCGCGCGGAATCCGGACTCCCCGGCCCGGCCCGCGCCGCTGGAGTCCAGGGCGGACTCCAGCCGGCCGCGGAGATCGGCGGGAAACAGATCCAGCACCGAGACGCGGCCCAATTCCTCGCCGGAATACCCGAGCTGTTCCTGGGCCGCGGGATTGGCCATGGCCACGCGGCGGCCCGCGGTCAGCAGGATGCCCACCGGAACCGAATCGAAGACGCCTCGGAAGCGCCGTGCCTCGTTGGCGGCCCTGATGACGGCCTGGCGCAGGGTCCAGGCCAGCACGTCCGCGGTCGTCGACGGCTGCGGCAGGCACGCGGCGGCCCCTTCGGCGGCGAGCGCCAGGGCCGCATTCTCCGCTGCGGCCGGGATCAGGGCCACGATCGGAATCCCGGGCGCCATGGCCCGCAGGCGCCGGAAGGCGTCCAACCCCTGGGGATCGGCGATGTCCGCCAGGGCCACATCGAGGAGCACGGCCTGGAACGGCGATTCGGACCCGTCCCGCAGCAGCCGCTCGGCTGCCTGCAGACGGTGGACGACAGCGACATCGAAATCGCCCCGCCCGTGCAACAAGGCGGCGGAAATCCCCGTCTTGTCCTCGGCGACCAGGACTTTCCAGGTGGTAGGTTCCGACATGCCAACCCTCCGCCATCCTCCGGACACAGTCCGGGGCGACACCCTTGGACGTCTCCCCGGGCGCCTTCCGAAACTTCAAGCCAACTTTATCCGTTCACCTTACCATTCCCTGACACCCCCCTGCAACCCAAACTGGCCTATTTCATTGTTGCTGGAGACCACCTAAAGCATTGTCAAACCAGGAATTACGTGATCGCGCCAAGGCTTTGCCCAATAATCCGCCCAGCCTGGCCGGCGAAATGACCGTTCCTATCAGATTAGAATCCGGATACCAGCCGCCACTGCAACAATGAAATAGGCCAATTCAAATTTGGTGTGCGTAGCTGGTGCCAGAAAGGTGTGAGCCGCGCACCGCGAGAAACCGATGAACGGTTTCGAGCCACATCGAGACAACTTGAAGCGAGAGCCGGTAAGCGGACTCGCCGAGAAACTTTCCCGTTTGCGCGCAGCGCATTGGGGAAAGTTTCCGTTACAAATCAGGCCAAGGATGCCTCGGATACCGCCGCTTCAACTCCTTCTTCACTTCGGGATAGGTGTTCTTCCAGAAGCCGGTGAGGTCGGAGGTTTTCTGCACCGTGCGGTAGTTGGGCGCCAGGATGTCGTAGACCACCTCCACCTTGCCGTCCATCAGGGTCATGCGGCCTTCCATGCCGATGAAGTCGCCCAGGCGGGCGGACAGCTCCGGCGGGGCGTTCTCGAAGTAGGTGAACTTGCCCTGCCGCACGCCGGGCAGTTTCATCGTGGTGGGGGCGGCCCGGTCGACGAAGGCCATGAGGGCGGGCCCCAGGTATTCCCGCAGGGCGCGGGCCACGGAGACGCCCTCGAGATCCTTCTCCGAGGCCTTCCCCTCGCAGATGGAATCGTAGATCAGCCGCCAATCGTCCTCGTCGAGCTGCGGGATGCCGTATTCGGGATACGTCTTCGCCGCGAGCCGGATGCGGCACGCCGTCTGCCTGGCCTCGTCGTCGAAGCCCGGCAGGACGATTTCCCCGGCCACGAGCTTCTCGACCAGCAGCCGCGCGCTCTCCGCGGGATCGAGCACCCCGTCCTTCAGGGCGCGCCGCTCCAGGGGCAGTCCGCGGAACAGGAGCTGCTCCTCCTGGACGACCTTGCCCCTCGCCTCGTCCCAGCCGCCCACCTTGGTCCAGCGGCATTCGTCCGGGAAGGCGCGCTCCACCCAGGCTGATTCGCAGGGCAGGAGCATGGGGATGCCCACCTGACGGGCCTGGTTGCTGCCCCCGGTCTCATGCAGCTCCAGGGCGAGGATCACCCGCGTGTCCGCAGGTACCTGCCCGGCCTCGGCTACGCCCTTGCGCCCGTCGGCCAGCTGGAAGCTCTGTCCCTTCTCCACGCGCACGGCGATGCGATCCTGGAAGGGTGTCATCCAGGGCGCGGTGGCCGCCTCCCGCGCCGCGCCTTCCTCCGTTTGCCGCGCGGCCCGTCCGGCATCGCCGGAAGCCCCTCCGGGGACGGCCGGTCCGCGGCCCGTCCCGGAGCGGTCACGCCCCCGGGACAGGAGCCGCAGGAGCTGCTTGAAACCTTCCCGGGTATCCCGGTCCCATTGGCGGGCCTCGGGCTCGGAGGCCAGGTCCGCGCCCAGCGCGTACAGGTCGGCGGAAGCCCCCTTGGTCCGGCGCGCCGGGGATTCCAGGATGGCGACCATGGCCGCGGCCACCGGGCCGGCCCCGGCCCGCTCCGCGTCCAGGAGCACCCGCGCGAGCACCGGGTGGGCCGGGAAGCGGGCGATCTCGCGCCCCAGAGGGGTGAGCGTTCCCGGGTCCTCGCCGGCGGGAGCATCCGCCGCGCCCGGCGCCCCTGGACCGGTCCCGGGGCCGGTTCCGGTCCCGGACTCGGAGGCCGCCGGAGTTGCGGCCGCGGAGGGTGCGACCGCGCCGATGCGGCGCAGGGACCGTTCCGCCTTCTCCCACAGGGCCGCGTCGGGCCGGACGAGCCAGTCCAGAAGGTAACGGCCACGATACCCCGGGTAGGCGGCCATGTAGCCCGCGGGTCCGTCCCGGCGCATGCCCGCCGCCACTCCCAGCGAGGCGGCCCGGGACAGGAGGGCGTGCAGGGACAGGAGCATGGAGGTGGGCTCCACCCGCAGCGCCTCCGGGTCCAGGGACGGGGCCATGCCGCGCTCCCGGTCCTGCGGCCACAGGCGGATGCAGACGCCCGGGGCCGTGCGGCCGGCCCGGCCGGCGCGCTGGGCGGCGTTGGCCAGGGAGATGGCGCCGAGGTAGAGGGTGTTCATGTCGCGCTGGGCGCTGAACGAGGCGATGCGGGCCAGGCCCGAATCGATGACGGCGGTGATGCCGGGGATGGTCAGGGAGGTCTCGGCCACGTTGGTGGACACGATCACGCAGGGGCCGCGCGACGGCGCGCGGAGGGCGCGCTGCTGGGCCTCCGCATCCATGGAGCCGTGCAGCTCGAATAGGCCCTCCTGTCGGCACAGGGGATCCAGGGCCTCGAGGACCCGGCGGATCTCGCCCTGGCCCGGCATGAAGACCAGGACCGAACCCGGAAGGCCCTGGCCAAGGAGCCGCTTCAGGGCCCGCAGGGCCTGGTTGCCGAGCGGCTCGTGGGTGGAGGGCGCCTGGTGCAGCACCTCCACGGGATAGGCCTTGCCGGGGATGCGCAGCACCCGGGCGGACCCGTCGGCGCCCGCTGCGCCGGACCGCGCGTCCGCCGTCCCGGCGGCGCCTTCCGCGGAAGCCGGGGATAGGTAACTCTCCAGGGACTCCGTGTCCAAAGTGGCGGACATGACCACGAGGCGGAGATCGGGGCGCGCCGTCGCGCGCAGGGCCTTGAGCCAGGCCAGGGTGGCGTCGGCCTCCAGGGTGCGTTCGTGGAACTCGTCCAGGACCACGGCGCCCACCCCCCGCAGGAACGGGTCGGAGAGCAGCTGCTGGAAGAACACGCCGTAGGTCTGGAAAAGGATGCGGGTCGCATCGCCGGACCTGCCCTCGAAGCGGACCTGGAAGCCCACGGTCCCGCCCACGGCCTCGCCCATCTCCTCGGCCACCCTCATGGCCAGGTTCCGCGCCGCGATGCGCCGGGGCTGGAGCACCAGGATGCGCCCCGGGACGTCCAGCAGGAAGCGCGGCACCTGGGTGGACTTGCCCGTGCCCGGGGGCGCGCCGAGGATGAGCGGGCCCTTCGCCAGCGCGGCCACGATGGCGTCTCGGTGGGCGGTCACTGGGAGCGCGGCGGTATCCATGCCCTGCAAAACTCTTAATTCCGGGCGGCCCTTCCAAGCGGCGGCCGGTATGCCCGGGGAGCGCCGCGTCCCGGAAGCTCGGGGACCGCGCGAGGTTTTACTCCAAGTTGACGGCCGCTCCGAGGCCGCCGGCGGCGCCTCGGATGCGTTTACGCACCGTCGTATTGTTGTAAATCCGCGCGCCGTATTGCCATAATGAGGTCGGTTGCCGGACCCGCATCCCCGGCCGGAGCGTCACGTTGGATATAACAACCATCCTCGGTCCCATCCTCGGCATCGGCCTGATCCTGCTCGGCATGATCATGGAGGGCGGACATGTCAGCTCCCTGATCCAGCCGACCGCCCTCATCATCGTCGGCGGCGGCACCTTGGGCGCCACCCTCGCCAGCTTCCCGCTGGAGCACACCATCCAGGCCCTCAAGGCCCTCAAGGTCTGCCTCACCCCGCCCAAGTCCGACCACGAGAAGACGATCGCGGAGCTGACCGAGCTGTGCCAGTTCGCCCGCAAGAACGGCATCATGGCCCTGGAGTCCAAGGCCAAGGCGCATCCCGACCCCTTCACGCGCAAGGGCCTCACCCTGGTGGTGGACGGCATCGACCCCGCCATGCTGCTCAGCATCCTAGAGACCGAGCTCGAGACCTTCGAGGAGCATTCCAAGATCCCCATCCCGGTGATGGAGGGCGTGGGCGCCTACGCCCCGACCATCGGCATCATCGGCGCCGTGCTCGGCCTCATCCACGTGATGTCCAACCTGGACGACCCCTCCAAGCTCGGCGGCGGCATCGCCGTGGCGTTCGTGGCCACCATCTACGGCCTCGCCATCGCCAACCTCATCGCCCTGCCCCTCGCCAGCAAGTACAAGAAGCGCGTGGAGGCCATGGTCCACGAGAAGAACATGGTGATGCAGGGCATCGTGGCCCTGCAGAACGGCGAGAACCCGCACTTCCTGGGCCAGCGCCTGCGGGCCTTCATCGCCCACGGCGGCGACCACAAGGAGGGGGCGCACTAGGAAGCCTCCGGCTCCCGCACCCCTGCCGAGATGGCGAAGAAGCACAAGCATCCGGAGCACGTCAACCACGAGCGCTGGCTCGTCTCCTACGCCGATTTCATCACCCTGCTGTTCGCCACCTTCACGGCCCTGTACGCCCTGAGCAAGGCGGACGCCAACAAGGCCAAGGCCGTCGCCGACGGCATGCGCGAGGCCTTCGGCACCGCCACCCCGCAGATGATCCCCATGGAGGCTCCGGAATCGGAGGCCATCCCCTCCACCAAGCACCGGCGCCCGCCGGGGAAGAGCGACGAGCGCAGCAAGAAGAAGGCCGGCAAGCAGGAATTCGAGCAGATGAAGGACGAGATGGAGCGCTTCCTGATGACCAAGGGGGCGCTCAACAAGGTCCAGATCGATCTCCAGGAGCGCGGCCTGCGGGTGAGCCTCAAGGAGGGCGGCTTCTTCGAGTCGGGCAAGGCCGAGGTGAAGACGGACGCCTACGCCATCCTCGCCGAGCTGGCCGCCAAGCTGGTGAAGTACAACAACCAGCTGCGGGTCGAGGGACACACCGACAACGTCCCCATCCGCTCCCGCACCTTCCCCTCCAACTGGGAGCTGTCCTCGGCGCGGGCCACCAATGTCACGCGGGTGCTCTCGGAGAAGTTCGGCGTGCCCGCCGGCAAGATGTCGGCCACCGGCTACGGCGAGCACCGCCCGGTGGCCGGGAACGACACCGAGGCCGGCAGGGCCCGCAACCGTCGCGTGGACCTCGTGGTCCTGTCCTCCGGCTCGGAAGGCTCCGAGCCCAGGGTCCTGGAGACGCACTCCTATTCCGACGGGGGGGAAAGCCACGGCGGCTCCGGCTCCGCCGGAGCCGGGGGCGCCTCAGATGGCGCCGGGCAGGAACTCCCGCCCGAGGAGGAGCCGGCCCTGCCTCCCGCGGACGCGGGACCGATGGATCACGGCCTCTAGGGACCTTCCGGCACCAGGAACAGCAGGCGGGCGCCGCGCCCCAGGGCCTTCCGCGCCGCCTCCGGCATCTCCCGCTGCGTGCCGGGCACGCCATCGGCCCGGTACAGGAGCCGCCCGCGCGAGTCCCAGAGCCGCGCTTCCCCGGCGGAAAGCCAGGTGAGCCGGCTTCCGGACAACAGCAGCCCTCCGGCCAGGCGGATGCCCGCCCCCGCGGCGGAAACCGCGGAACGCTTGACGTCCACCCGCGTGGTGTCGCAATGCGCCTCGCCCCCGTTGTCGAGGCACAGGGACGCAACCAGGATGCCGTCTGCGGCGGGGTTGCGGAGCACCAGGGAATCGCCCGCCACTGCGGTGTCCGCCACATCGGGATCCAGGCTCCAGAGGTAGCGCAGGGGATACCCTCTGACGAGGTCGAGACGGGCCTTGTTCAGCAGGGTGGGACGGAGAACCAGCGGGGCGGCGCCGTTCCAGGCCAGCTCGGCTGCCAAGGTGAAATCGGGATCGGGGACGGCCTCCAGGACGCGCAGGACCACGGGAAGGGTCCGCTGTTCGCCGCCGGAATAGGCGGTGAAGCGGTAGCGGACCGCCGTGTCCCGGGTCACGCGCGGCGCCGGGAAGATCAAGGTGTCCACGCCGGGATCCGTCAGGCGCGGCGCCGGTCCCGAGACCACGCTCCATTCGACCCGGTCGGCGCAGTTGGCCTTGCCCCACAGCTTGACCGGCTTCCCCTCCTCGACGGACGTGTCGCGGGAGACCTGCACGACCAGGCTGTCGCACAGGCGCACGGAGAGTCGCGCGGTCGAGGAGGTGTCGCTGCCTTGGGCGTTGGACACGACGACGTAGTATTCGGCGCCGTCCAGCTCGGCGGCCGCGGAAGCGATGACGAAGAGGGAATCCCGGGAGAGGAGGGCCGTGTCGCCGCTGCGCCGCCAGGCGTACTGGAAAGGCGCGCCGCCGGCCACGCCGACGGAGAAGACCGCCCGGGCCCCGGCCTTGATCGAGGTGTCGGAGGGCTGCCTAATGATGGTCGGCGCGGGCGGCATCGGCAGCACCGTGAGGCGCGCCTCCCGGGTCGTGGCGGCGCCGGAGGAGTTGGCGACCACGCAGCGGTAGCGCGATCCGCTCTGCGCCAGCGCGGCGGCGGGAAGGGTCAGCACCGAGTCCGTGCCGATCACGGCGGTGTCCCCGGTGCGCCGCCAGCTGTAGGTCTTGGGGTCATGCCCCGAGGCCGAGACCAGGAAGGAGGCGTCCTGCCCTTCGATGACGGTGTCGTCGGCGGGCTCGCGGACCACGATCGGCGCCTGGGTGGCGGGCCCGCCCCCGAAGCTCCAATTGACGTTGCCGCCCCGGTCGGAGGCTCCGGCGCCGGCCATGCCCGTGGCGCCGGCGGCCCGGCTGTTGCCGATGTCGGCGAAGTCGGCGGTGAGCGCGCCGGAGGCGTTCACGGTCCAGGCGGCGGCGGGATCGAGCGCCAGGGGCGCCCCGTCGCGGCCCAGGAAGACGGCGTCGCCGGCGACGGACAACGTCCGCCCGCCCAGGTTGGCCAGGAGGCCGGGAGGCCCGTCGACGTTGAGGCTGCCGGCCAGGCTGATGTCCCAGCCGTTCAGGTCCAGCACCCCGTCCGTCAGCGTCAGGCTGTCCGCGGCCAGGAGCGTGTCGAGCCGCACCGTCCCCGCGGCCGCGGGGACGACCCGGTTCAAGGGGTTCGGGCCCGATCCCTGGATCACGCGCAGGGATTGGGTCCCCGAGGCGCGCGTCAGTTCCAGGACCGAGCTGTCCGCCGAGCCGCCGTACAGGCTGAAGGCGACGTTGCCGCCGGCCTTCCAGGTCCCGTTCCCCATGCGGATGGGGAACCAGTTGTTCTGCGCGGCGGAGCCTTCGATGATCTGGGAGATGTTCCCTCCCACGGTCACGTCGGGGCGCGTCAGGTGATCGTACATCACCGCGAGCTGA
>CBILQL010000195.1:0-8209 GCA_966238865.1 uncultured bacterium | reverse complement strand
GTGGAGGCGGTCCGCGCCGCGGTGTCCGGGGACGCGCTGATCAGCCCGTCGATCGCGTCCCTGGCCAGCACCGCCACGTCGAAGGCCTCGCCGGCCCGCACCCGCGCTGCCGCATCGACGCCGCCCATGGATGCGAACGCCACGCGCCGGCCGGTACGGGACTCGTAGGCGCGCGCCAGGTCCGCCAGCACGGCCTTGACGGCCATGGAGGAGATTCCGGTGATGGGAGGCGTCATGCGGGTTCTGCGGTTGCGTCCTTCATGTCCGGTCCGCCCCCCATCCCCCGCATCCCGAACAGGATGCCGACGATGGCCAGGGCCAGCAGGGCGTTGATGCTGCAGATCCTGGCGACGCTCCAGCCGCCGGCGAGCATGATGCCGCCCGCCAGCGGGGCGATCAGGGAGCCGATTCTCCCGATGCCGGTCGCCCAACCCAGACCCGTGCCCCGGATTCCGGTGGGGTAGGCGAGCGAAGTCAGCGCCATGAGCCCGGAATTGCTGCCGATGACGAAGAAGCCCATGACCGCGGAGACAAGCGCCACGATCGCGACCGAGCCCGCGGCGAAATGGCCGAACAGGTAGATGCAGGCGCAGGACAGGGCGAAGCCGACCTTCAGGATTCGCACCGGATGGAACCTGTCCATCAGGATGCCGATGGACAAGGTCGCCAGGACCGCGCCGAAATTGATGCTGGCGAAGGCCAGGCTGAATTCCTGGGGCGACGCCCCGCTTTTCTTGAGGAGCATGGGCGTCCAGGAGAGGATGAGCCAGAGCAGGTAGTAGCTGAGCATGAACGCGGACCAGAGCAGGACGGTGTTCCGGGCCCGGCCCTTGGCGAACAATTGCGCCATGGGAGCGCCGGGCAGCCTGCTTTCAGGTTCGAAGCGGGTCTCCTCCTCCGGCTTCCGCGCCGGATTCAGCCTGTAGAGGATGTCGAGGATTCTCGCCCGGTCCGATTCCCGCCCTTTCTGGACCAGGTAGGCCAGCGATTCGGGCATCGCGAGAATAGCGATGATTCCGATCAGGGTGGAGGCCAGGCCTCCCACCATGAACAGCGATCGCCAGCCGTAGGCGGGGAGCAGGTACGATGCGGTCAGGCCGGCGAAAACCGCCCCCATGCCGACGCCGGCGTACATCGCCGTGACGAAGGTCGCGCGCTTGCGGCTGGGGGCGTATTCGGAACCGAACGCGAGCGCGTTGGGGATGGCGCCGCCCAGCCCGACTCCCGCGCAGAACCGGAAGACGGCGAGCAGCTCCACCGATTGGATGAAGGCGATAGCCAGGGTGAAGACGCCGAACAGGAAGGCGGAGGCCACGAGCATCCGCTTCCGCCCGAAGCGATCCGCCAGGAGCCCGAGGACGATGGCTCCGATCAGCGCCCCGACGTTGCCGGCGCTCAGGATCCCCCCCAGCGCCGCCGGCTTGACCTGCAGGGTTTCGGCGATCTTGGGCAGGGATATCCCGACCAGGGACAGGTCGAAGCCGTCGCAGAAGGTCAGGCAGAAGCAGATGCCGAAGATCCGGATCTGGTATCCGGAAATCCGGCCGGAATCCAGGTAGTCGCTCACGGTAGCCGATGGACGCGCCAGACTCGTAACGGCCATATTTCCTCCGGTCACATCGAGGCTTGGAATGCGAAGCCGAACCGGGTCAGCACGCCCTCGTTGCGGGTCGCGAGGACCGGCTGGGAAGCGGCGTCGAAGACCTGGAAGGCGTTGCCGGGCGTTTTCAGGTAGTTGATGATTTTGACCGACGGCGTCACTTTCAGGTTCGGCCGGAGGTATACCATGCAATTGGCGAACAGGGCGTAGGAATCGTCGATATCGGTCGGGAAGAGCGCGGTCTTGAAGACTTCGTTCTTGGCCCTGTCGTACGCGAAGCCCGCGTTGAGCTTGACCATCCCGGCCTTGAATCCGCCGCTCACGGAAAAACCGGAGCCCAGGGTATTCTGCAATTTGAACGACGTGTCCGTCTTCGCCTTGTTGTTGCCCGCGGCCTGGAAGGGCACGTAATTCCCGTTCCGGTTGTTGTTGGTGAAGATGCCCAGCTCCCCGGGATTCCGGCCGATGAAACCGCTGAGGTTCAGCGAGAAGGGGCCGAACTCGCCGGTCATCGCCACGCTTCCCACCAGGGCGGTGATGGCTTCCTCGTGCAACGGGCTGGCCGGATCGTCGATCGAATAGGTCTGGAAGATGCCATGGGCGCCGATGCTGAACGCGGGAGCGGCATGGACATACCCAAACGCGGTCTTGGGCAGGATGCTCCGGGTGTTTCCCGACGTCGTCAGGACGCCGATCCCGACCAGGCCCGAGTCGAGGTACAGGTCGCTGTTGTTGACCACGCTGCGCATGATTTGGAGGTAGGCGCCGTTGATGAACAGCCGGATTTGCGGCTGGAAGGAATCGAACAGCGCGGCATCGGAAAACACCTCGCCGTCGGTGATCTCCTCCCGGTTGATGGCCTCATACGGGGCTATATCGTATCCTCCGCGCACTTCCAAGGGGCCGAATTTGGTGGCGGCGTAGAAATACCGGATGGTCACGACGGGGGATCCCTTGGGGGTGTAAGGATACACGCCGATTTCCGCCTTCATGGAGACGTCGCCCTTCCGGCCCTCGATCCCGATGTTCGAGGCCGCCGTGGCCGCCACGTCGGATTGGTAGGTGAGCTTTTCATGCCGGGTCTTCCCCACCTCGTCCACCAGGATCATGCCTTCGCCCAGCTCCTCGGACCTATGGGCCCATACCGTCCACAGGTTCAGGTTGGCATACGGGTTGACGCCGTCCTCCCCGCGGGAAGGCGCCGCGGCGATTGAAGCGAGAAGGACGGGGACGGCCAAGCCAAGCACCGGAATCGAAAAAGCCGCTTTTCTCATGGCACCCGCAATACGGAATTGTTGGTCGCATCGCCCGCCTGGACGGTCAGGCTGTACACTCCCGGCGCCATCCCGCCCAGGGGGAAGCGGACGGTCCTGTGCCCGGCGGATTCCCGGGTGGCCGAGGAAAGCACCGGACGACCGGCGACGGTCATGAGGCGCATGGTCACGTCCGTCGAGGGCTGCGCGAGGGACAGCGACAGGAGCAGATCATTGCCCGAGACCCTCTGGCCCAGGAACGTCCTGGACGGCGGCGCCATCACGACGGTCGGAGTCGTGCCCAGGCTGAAGAAGTTGTTGTCCTTCATCGCCTTCCAGAATGCCGTGGCCGTCGCCGTGCCGCCCGCCGAGGTGGCATGGATGCCGTCCGAGGTATACTGGCTGTACTTCCCCGCCCACACCGGCCGCAAATCGACCAGGGTGACCTTGGGCTCGGTTATCGTCGCCATGACTTCCGGCACCACCTTGGCCCAGATGTCCTGGTTCTTCTTCAGGGTGGCCCAGTTGGTCCCCTGCGGATCGGGATAGATCATCCAGAGGAGCTTCTTCGTGCCGTTCGTCTTCATGGCGTCCAGGTACTGCAGCAAGGTGGTCTTGCAGTTCTTGATGACGGTGCAATTCTCGTCGGTGCAGTTCCCGTTCATCAGATCGATGCCGGCCCCGTCCGAGATGAGGAAGGTCGGCTTGGGGTTGCAATTCCTGTAGAAGCCGAGGATCGAGGAGATGTTCGCGCCCGACACCGCGATCTGCTTGAAGTTGTCGCTCGCGGCCAGGTACCCGTCCGCCTTGGCGAGCCGGGAAAGCTCCGAGGCCACGTTCGAGGCGGCGAAGAAGGATTCGCCGTTTACCACGCAGTCCGTGCCCTTGATGACGGTCGTCTGCGCGAATGCGGAAGCCTGGAATCCGACGCCGGCCAGCAGCATGGCCGCCTTGTAGGGGAAGTTGAGTTTGCGCATATCGCTCCAAGGTTTGAGGAGATGACCAATAAAACGTGTCCGAGAAAGTAAACGCGACATTTCGTTTCGACCGCATGTTTATTGGCCGAAACATTACTAGACAAGGCACCGAAAGTTGATGTCCGAGCAATAACGCGAAGATAGGGAATACGCCGGAGTAGCTTTCTACGTAGCAACGGATTTTGTTTCTACGTACCAACTATCTGTGCTGCCGGATCCGCCTCCGAAGCCCCGTGGCGCGGGCCCACCGCCGGGAGGCGTTGCAAAAATTGCCACGGATTCTTCCGGCGGGCCGATAGGAGGACGGATCGCATCCCGATGCAGGCGCGACGCGGCCGCGGATCCGGGATTCCCTCAGAATCATGCCTCGATTTTCCCCCGCTGGAATTAAGTTGAGGACAACTTCAAGTTTCCCGGAGCGAATCATCCGATGATCAATCCCGCAAGCGCAGGACCCGTTACTCCCTCGTTACCCTCGTCGCTCAAGGCGGATCGGCAGGACGACATCGCCATCCTGAAACTGTCCCGTCCGGAGAAGCGCAATGCCATCGACGACGGGATGGTGCTCGGCATCGAGGCCTTCTTCCACCGCCTGCCCGCCGACGTGAAGGCCGTGATCCTCGACGCGGAAGGCGAGAACTTCTCGGCGGGACTCGATCTCTCCGAATTGTCCGAGCGGGACACGCTCGAGGGGATGCACCATTCCCTGATGTGGCACCGCGCGTTCCAGGCGATCGAATCCGGCCGGGTGCCGGCGGTCTGCGTGCTGCGCGGCGCCGTGATCGGCGGCGGCCTGGAGCTGGCCTGCGCGGCCCATATCCGCGTGGCGGAGCCGAGCGCCTATTACGCCCTGCCCGAGGGCCAGCGCGGCATCTTCGTCGGCGGCGGCGCATCCGTCCGCCTGCCCCGCCTGATAGGCGCGGTGCGCATGGCCGACATGATGCTGACGGGACGGGTGCACGACGCCCAGGCGGGCCAGGCCATGGGCCTCACCCAGTACCTGGCCGGACCCGGGGAGGGATTCGCCAAGGCGATGGAGCTGGCGCGGCGCATCGCCGCCAATTCGCCGGTGACGAATTTCGCCGTGCTGCACGCCCTGCCGCGCATCGCGGAAGCGAATCCCCGCGAGGGATTCCTCCTGGAGGCGTTGATGGCGGCGGTGTCCCAGGGCAGCGACGAGGCCAAGGAGCGCCTGCGCGCCTTCCTGGAAAAGCGCGCCAGGAAAGTCACGGAATTCTAGCCGGCGGATGTCCGTTCCGGGATTCCCAGCCGCGAGCAACAGGGCGACCATGCCGAACATGTCCGGATCCGCAATCGTTTCGTCCTGGGAGGACGTCTGGCTGATCGACGGCGTGCGCACCCCGTTCGCCGATTACAACGGCGCGCTGGCGTCCGTGTCGCCGATCGACCTGGGGATCAAGGCCGCGCGCGAGGTTTTCCGCCGCACCGGGACGGCCCCCGGAGACGTGGGCATGGTCGTCGCGGGCTCCATGGCCCAGGCCTCCTTCGACGCATATTTCCTGCCGCGCCATATCGCCCTGTACGCGGGGGTGCCTGTGCCCGTGCCCGCCCATCTCGTGCAGCGCGTGTGCGGTACGGGCCTGGAGATCATGGCGCAGGCGGCCGATGCCATCTCCCTGGGCCGGATCGGGCTCGGCCTGGCAGTGGGCGCCGAATCCATGAGCCGCAATCCCGTCGCAGCCTACACCCATCGCGGCGGCTTCCGCCTGGGCCAGGTCGAGTTCAAGGACTTCCTGTGGGAGGCGCTGTTCGACACCGCCACCGGGCTTTCCATGGGCGGCACGGCCGAGAACCTGGCCCGGCAATACGGCATCTCCCGCGCCGAGGCCGACGCCTGCGCGGCCCGCAGCTTCGCCCGGGCGCTGCGGGCCCAGTCGGACGGATTCCTCGCCGGCGAGATCGTCCCGCTGGCCGACGAGCGCTTCGAGCTTCCCGGCTATGCCGACCGCGGCCTCAAGCTGGACAGGAAGACGCCGGAACTGGCTTCCGACACCCACGTGAGACCCTCCCCCGTCGAGACCCTGGCGAAGATACGGCCCGCCTTCGGCGGCGTGCAGACCGGCGGCAACAGTTCCGGGGTGGTCGACGGCGCCGCCGCCCTGCTGATGGCGTCGGGCGCCTGGGCCAGGCGCCGCGCGGACCGGCCGCTGGCGCGCGTGGTCGCCTCCGCGGTCGCGGGCGTTCCGCCCGAGATCATGGGCATCGGGCCCGTGCCCGCCATCCGGGCCCTCCTGGCGAAGACGGGCCTCGCGATCGGGGCCATCGACCGCTGGGAAATCAACGAGGCCTTCGCGGCCCAGGTCCTGGCCTGCGTCCGCGAGCTGGGCCTCGACGAGGAGAAGCTGAACGTGAACGGCGGCGCCATCGCCATCGGCCATCCCCTGGCGGCCACCGGGGTCCGCCTGGCGCTGACGCTGGCACGGGAACTGCGCCGCGCCGGACTGCGGCGCGGCATCGCGTCGGCCTGCATCGGCGGCGGCCAGGGCATCGCCCTGCTGGTGGAGAATCCGGAGGCCTGATGGGAGACCCGGCATGGAATTGAAAGGACAGGCCGCAATCGTCACGGGCGGAGGCTCGGGACTGGGGGCGGAAACCGCCCGCCAGCTCGCCCGCGCCGGCGCCCGGGTCGCCATCCTCGACCGCAACGGGCAGGCCGCCGCCGCCGTCGCCGCCGAGGTGGGAGGCTTCGCGGCCGTCTGCGACGTCGCCTCGCCGGAAGGCGCCCAGGCCGCGCTGGCCGAGGCGCGCGAGGCCCTTGGCCCGGCCCGGATCCTGGTCCATTGCGCCGGAGTCGGCGGGGCCAGGCGCATCCTCGGGCGCGAGGGTCCGCAGCCGCTGGAGGAATTCGCCCGGATCCTGAACATCAACCTCCTGGGCGCCTTCAACATGCTGCGCCTGGCCGCTTACGGC
Organism: uncultured bacterium; assembly: GCA_966238865.1. Taxonomy (GTDB): domain Bacteria; phylum Fibrobacterota; class Fibrobacteria; order UBA11236; family UBA11236; genus CBILQL01. The sequence goes on along the minus strand of CBILQL010000195.1, from coordinate 1,448 downwards.
ATGTCCGGCCTCGCTCCCGGCGAGGACGGCGAGCGAGGCGTCATCATCCTGACCGCATCCATCGCCGCCTACGACGGCCAGATCGGCCAGGCCGCCTATGCATCCTCCAAGGGCGCCGTGGCTTCGCTGACCCTGCCGGCCGCCCGGGAGCTGGCCCAGTTCGGCATCCGCGTCGTGACCCTCGCGCCGGGATTGTTCCATACGCCCCTGCTGGACGAGCTCCCGCCGGCCGTCCAGGCCGACCTGGCGGCCTCGATTCCGTTTCCCAAGCGCCTGGGAAGGCCTTCCGAGTTCGCCGCCCTGGCGCTCCATTGCATCGCCAATGCCTCCCTGAACGGCGAGGTCATCCGCATCGACGGCGCGCTGCGCATGGCGCCCCGTTGAACCCCCAACCCGGGAAGGAATCCATGTTCACCAACTCGCGCGTCATCCAGGTCGAATGGGGGGATTGCGACCCGGCCGGCATCGTCTTCTTCCCCAGGTATTTCGCCTGGTTCGACGCCTGCACCGCCGGGCTGTTCGCCGCCGCCGGCCTCCCGAAGCCGGACCTGATCAGGCGATACCGCATCGTCGGCTTTCCCATCGTCGACACCTCGGCCCGATTCCACATCCCGTCGCGCTTCGGAGAAAGCCTGCACGTCGAGACGTCCGCCGCCGACTTCCGCCGCAGCAGCTTCGACATCCGCCATCGCATCCTCAAGGACGGAGCGGTGGCGGTGGAGGGGCGGGAAACGCGGGTCTGGACCGCCGTCGATCCGGAGAACCCGGATCGCCTCAAGTCCACGCCCATCCCGCAGGAAGTGATTGATCTGCTGACCGGAGGACCGCGCCCATGACCCATCCTACCCCCCTCCGGAATCCGGGCTCCCTGGATCGCCTGTTGCGGCCGCGCTCCGTGGCCATCGTCGGCGCATCCGAATCGCCCGGGTCGCTGGGAGCCTCCGCCCTGGCCAACCTTACGCGGCTCGGGTACTCCGGCGACATCCACCTGGTGAACCCCAAACGGGATTCCATCGGCGGCCGGCCATGCATCCGGTCCGTCGAGGGCCTGCCCGAAGGCGTGGATGCCGCCGTGCTGGCCATCCCGAAGGCCGCCGTCCTGGAGACCGTCCGGGCCTTGGCGCGCCGCAAGTGCGGGGCCGCCGTCATCTTTTCCGCCGGGTTCGCCGAGAACGGCGAGGCAGGACTCGCCGAGCAGCGGGAAATCTCCCGCCTGGCCGGCGAGGCCGGGATGGTGATCGAAGGGCCCAATTGCCTGGGGTACATCAACTACGTCGACGGCGTGGCCCTGACCTTCGTGGAAACGCCGACCCCGGCCTTGGCGGGGCGCCGGGGAATCGGCATCGTGTCGCAAAGCGGGGCCATGGCCGCCGTCCTGGCGGTCAACCTCACCGGCCGCGGCCTCGGCCTGTCCTACTCGATCTCCACCGGGAACGAAGCCGCCTCCG
>CBILQL010000194.1:0-8238 GCA_966238865.1 uncultured bacterium | reverse complement strand
GGTGTACCCCCTCCCCCGCATCCCGACCGCCGAGATCCAGAAGCTCATCCGGACCCGGCTGGAAGCCGCCCTCCCGGCCTGGGACAAGCGCCTGCTCATCAGCTACGAGACCAAGTCCTGGGAGGACAACCTCCATTACCAGCACCTGAACAAGCTGCTTGGCGAGACGCCCTTCGAATGGGAAGGCAAGATGCAGCCTCCCGCCGAGGCGGATCGCCTGACCGACGCGGCCAAGTCCATGCGCATCCGCCGCGCCGAGGGCGCGTTCCGCTACCTCAGCCGCAAGCGCATCTTCACGCCCGACCTGAAAGGCAAGCCCGTGCCCCCGCCCGACAACGTCTCCCGCCAGGTGCAGGGCATCCTCGGAGAGCTGGCGTTCCCGCTGGTCGAGGCCGGAAGGCCGGATGTCCAGGTCCAGGAGACCGCCCTGGGCGACGACGACGGCAAGGTCAGCGAACGCTTCCCCACCTATGCCTTCTTCCTCCTGGATCGCAAGATCGAGGGCATACCGGTGGAGGGCTCCACGGTGCGCGCCGCCGTCAACGCCCGCGGCGAGGTGCAGCGCTTCAAGATCGCCTGGCCCCATTTCAGGATGCGACAGGGGGCGGGCCTGCGCACCCGGGAGCGGGTCCTCGAGGAGGCCTTCCAGAAGGTCGCCGCCCAGGATCCCACCGAGAAGCTGGAGGTGGCCTCGCGCCTCGTCTATACCCGCACGACCAAAGGCGATTATCTCCCCGCCGTGCAGGTGGACGTCAGCGACGGCGAAACGCCCTATCGCCTGACCATCCCGGTGGCCGAGTAATCGTGTCCGGGAGCCCGCTGCGCGGGTCGGGCTGCCAGGACGCAGGGCCGCTCCCGAAAGGGGCGGCCCTTTCCGCGTCCGTGACCGCCGCCATCCATCCCGCGAGCGCCACAAGCCTCACACCTGCCGATACCTCCCCCCCCGAGAGGCCCGCCAGGCCCGGAAATCGCCCTTCCGAACCGGTTCACCGGCTCCCCGCATTGCGGAATCCACCATCGTAGCATACATTTTGTGCTGCTCAAGCCAGGGGGGATCACGTGGGAAAGCCGATTCGCAAGGGAAAACGCTTCATGACATGCCTCGGCATGTCCGTCCTCCCGGTACTGCTCGGCATCGCGCTGCCCTCCCAGGCGAAATGGCTGACCATCCACAACGATTTCATGCAATACGACACGGACGGGAATCCCATCCGCACCCGCAGCGGCACCCTGCGCAAGTTCGACGACACCTACTACTGGTACGGGAGCGCCAACGGCTTCACCAACCAGACCTGCTACACGTCCAAGGACCTGCTGCACTGGACCAACAAGGGCGTGGTGCTGGAGGCCCCCCGCACCAACCGCATGGACGTCGTCTACAACGACTCCACCAGGCAATATGTCATGTTCCTCAAGACGGGTCCTTCCGACGGCTGCGAGCTGGGGATCGCCACCAGCCCCACCCCGGACGGCAAGTTCACCCTGGTCGGGACCCAGCTGGTCCACGGACACAAGATCGGCGACATGTCGGTGTGGCAGGACGACGACGGCAAGGCGTACCTGGCCTACGTGTGGGACAGCATCCCCGGCGCGAACTCCGGCGGCGTTTCCCAGCATGCCTTCGCGCTCCTGTCCCCGGACTACCTGACCGTATCCAAGCGGATGTGGCTGTGGAACAGGGGATCCCGCGAGGCGCCGTTGATGATGAAGCGCCGCGGCCGGTATTATTACCTGACCTCCCTCACGCTCTGGACCGAATCGACCGCGACCCAGTACTATACCGCCACCAATCTCGCAGGACCCTGGTCCAACCAGCTCGTGCCGATGATGACCCCCGGAAACACCAAGAACAATTCCTGGGACACCCAATGCGACTTCGTCTTCACCTTCAAGGGCCCGCGGGACACCGTGTACATGTATGCCGGGGATCGCTGGGAGAAGCCGGATCCCGCGCGGCTCGGGGATTACACCTGGCTGCCCATGTCCTTCACCAGCAAGGACTCGGTGTTGGTGAACTACTACCAGGACTGGGAGGTCGACCCGGACGCCGGCCTCTGGCGACCCTTCGACCTGAAGCGCAACCTGGCCCTGCGCAAGCCCGCGGCCGCCTCGTCGGTTTCCGGCTCCAACGCCGCCGGCAACGCCACGGACTCCACCGACTGGCGGAACTACCGGAACACGAAATGGGTCAGCGCCGCCTCCGACCCCCAATGGCTGCGCGTCGATCTCGGCGCCCCTATGGCCGTCAACCGGGTGATCCTCAAATGGGACTCCAGCTACGCGAAGGCTTTCAAGGTCCAGGTGGCGACCGACACCTCGAACTGGACCGACGTCTACAGCACCGACAAGGCCGGCTTGCGCTCCGTGACCGACGAGACCTTCTCCACCGTCACCGCCCGCTACGTCCGGGTATACGGCACCCAGCGGGGTACGACCGGGGGATATTCCCTGTATGATTTCACGGTGCTCAACGATAGCGACGACGTGCCGACGCGCGCCAAGCCCGTGAAGCCGGCCTCGGCATCCGGCGCCGGGCTGTCCTATGCGAACCAAAGCCTGCGCTATTCCCTGAAGGCCGGAAACGCCGTCCGAATCGACGTCCTGGATGGCCGCGGCCGGCTGAAGGCCGTGCTGGTGGACGGCTTCAGGGCCGCCGGCGACCACGAAGAGGCCTTGCCCGGCTCATTGGCGTCCGGCAAATATCTCGTCCGCCTGACCGTCGGCGGGCAACGGCGGGGATCCCTGAAAATCGAGTTCTAAAACCCGACGCCTATTCCAAGGGAGTATTTCCACTTCGAAACGCTCACGCCTTGTTCAAGCGGCTGGAATACGCCGAAGTGGGCAAGAAGAGAAAACCGAAGGCCCGACAACACTTCCAAGCCCTATCGAGGTTTTCATTCCAGCCAGCCCGGGTTCGATTTGGAAGCAGGGCTTATAAACACCGAGTTTCTTTTCCATGCTCATGAAGAACATTGAGCCGGCTACATATTGAGGCCAACTCGCCTTTACCCCGAAAAATGGTCCATATCCCAAAGCTGCAAAGCTTGGACAGGATAATCCCAGACAAAGTACGAGTGTGAAAGACCGATTCATTTCCACTTGACGATTCTTCAGTCGGAAGGAAACTATCCTGCCAGAGCCGCTTCTGGAACGCCTGTTCGCGGATCTTGGTTCCTGAAACTATGCTTTCGGGATGAACTTCCACTCCCAGACTTCGCCATCTTCTGGGTCCTGGACCACTCCGGAGAAAACAAATCCATTCTTGGCCAAAATCCGGGTCGAAGCATTTTTTTCCGGCATCGTCCGAGCGGAGATTTCGACTTTGGGGTCGCTCGCAATAGCCTTGCTGACCAGGGCTTCGCAAGTTCGGGTGCCAACCCCTTTTCCTTCATTCTCCGGAAAGGTGAAATACGCGATCTCCACCTTGTTATCGATAGGGCGCCCCTTGAACCCGCCCATGCCAACGGGAGATCCACTTACCAATGCCAGATATCCTATCCAAGGCGGGTGAAACCCGATTTTCGAGTAGTACTCGATCTGCATTTTCAGGGTTTCGCCTACGAGAGAATCGTCCGGAAGCCCTTTTTCTCGCGGATGGGATTCGGGTGTAATCGGCTCTAACTCCATTTTCATTCTTCTATCTCTAATCTTTCGGGATAATGGAATCTACACAAAATTGCCTTATGCGTACGGGATAACCTTTCCGTTTTTTTCGATCAGAGTCCTCGCTTCTTTCCAATCCGGGACCACGTCGGATTCGAACGTATAGATCCGTATCTCCCTTGCCAATGCGCCGGCTTGCTTGATAGCTTCGAGATGGGCTCCAGAGCGTGAAAATTGCTTCAAATATTTCTGGTCTTCCCAAACGGATAATGTGAAGTGCAGGTACCCGAATCCAGCATTTTTCATCTTGATAAAGCCGGGATGCCCCTTAGCCTGTAGGCTGATTTTCAATCCATTCAAGGAAAGGCGGAAGAAGCCAAAAAGCGATTTGAGTCGGAGCGAGGTTATTGTAACCACCATTTCATTTCCCCTTGTTTGTCAACCTAGGATTGCTACTGCCGATAGGAACACCTTGATTCTGGTCCTAATCATCTATTTAAATTCCGTTTCATATCTTGAATACTTGTGCGAACTCGTCCGTAACAATCGACTGAGCAGTGAGCACAGCCCGGAGGGGGAGCACGAAAGCGACGCCCCCGGGAGGGGAACCGGCGCGGGGCTCGCGCAAGCGAGCGCCGTGACGGCCGCGCGCAGACTGATCGAGATTCGTTTGTTATACGGTGCGCTTTGACAAAGTAAGTGCAACATTTTTAATGGTTGGCACCTCTTTGTTCTTATTTTCGACCAGTCCAATACATCGGTCGTCTATGGAGGTGGGCAACTGCGATGATTTCTATGAAATCACTCTTCACCGAATAAATAATTCCGTAAGGGAATTCTTTTATAATCGCTCTTCTAATATTTTTGGCCAACTCTGTATTGAGGCTCGGGAAATTTCGAATGACAGTAACGGCGGAGTGGAACGCTATTGCAAATCTTTTTCCCAAGCCTTCCTGTTGATGCTCATACCATTCAATCGCACCCTCGAGTTCGATTTTCGCCGCGTCACCAAGAACGATATTCACTTCAAATATTTCCTCATAACGTCTTCATACGAGTGAGTTTTCATTTTTCCAGAACGCATCGCTTTTTGGCGGCGAAGAGCTTCCTTAGCCCAGAGCTTGTCAACTTCTGGGTCAGGCTTATCCAAATCTTCCAAGATGTAATTGACAACCATTAGTTTCTCGACGTCGCTAAGCTCGTCGATTTTGCTTTGGATTTCTTTGCTGATTTTCTTCATCGTCTTCTTCCGGGTGAATGCCTGGATTTCTGTACCTTGCCTAAATTTAATTTCTTGCCTCCGAATGGGCATCTGGAAACCCGGCTTGCATTTTCCCTGGTTGGCCAGAAATTCCCGATCTTGAATTTCCACTGTACCCTCGTCCGTATAACACGGCGTTGAGCAGCGAGCACGGCCCGAAGGGGTACTGGCGCGACGCTCGCGTAAGCAGGTTGACCGCCCCAGGGGCACCCTGCGCTACGAAGCGTAGCGCAGGGTCTTGATCCCGGATATGTGTTTGGTGCAGGCCCACTGGGTCATGCCGGCAGAGAAACGGAAAACGCTAGGCGAAGAGTGCGGAGGTGCCTTGGAGAAACGGAGTGCGACGAGAGCCCATTTTGCGAAGGAGGCTTCCATGCGAAGTCAGGACCAGATTTTATCTATTGACAAAAAGCCTTTTATATGTGTTATACGGCGACGTACTGCACTTTGAAATCCGCACCTCTTTCATTTCTTGTCTGATATAAGCCGCCTCTTTACGCCCGGCATTTCATTCATCAGGCTCATCAAAATTTCTACCGACTTGGGGTAATCTTGACGCCCTCGTTCCCAGCTTTGGAGCGTCCTGACATTGGCCCCTACTGCCCGAGCCAATTCCCGCTGGGAGAGATGAAGCTTATCCCGCCTAAGCTTTTGTAGGCGGGCAGCTCGTTCTCTCCGCTTTTTATCGTCGGCCTTTGCGGCCCGGACAAGCGTTTCGGTGTCTTCATTAGTCTCCACAAGCCTATCGGCGTGGGCTTCCAGGTATGCTTCCAAGTCCTTAGTATCGTTAGTCTTCTTCATACGCTTCACCTCGAATATTTGTCCGTAAAGAATTGGCTGAAAAAGGCTGTAATAAGCCGATATTTTCCCTCTCTTTTCTCAAAAGGAACCATATAAACGGCTTTTCCTTTTCGAATCAAGAATATCTTTTGTCCCTTGTACTTCTGGCTTGGGTTCGACATGGTCTTTATGAGGTACCCGCGCCCAATCAGAGTCACCACCTCTTCGAAGGAGATATCGTGGTCTCTTTGGACCGCCTCATTCTTTGCGGGGTCCCATTCAAAGTTCATGGATCAAAATATACGCATTTTGCGCATAGGGCGTAAAGAGAAGGTGCTTCTTGATATTTGGCTAAAATTGTCCATATCCTCTCGCTTCACCGACCGTATAACGTTCGGATGAACTGTGAGCCGCGCGCAATCAGTCCGATTGTTATACGGCGAAGCACCATTGGTAATGGTACGCACATCCGTATTCCTATTTTTTAAGCAGGCTTTTTTCGACCAAGGCAACGCCAAGCGGGGTAATTCTTACCCGGTTTTTTTCACCTTCTAATTCAACTTGTCTTTTCTTGTGAAGTGGCTGGAGGACTCGGGTTTTGAACATAGACTGCCCGCTATATTCAACCCACTTGGTTAGCGTCGCCACGTCGGTCCATGATTTTTCTGAATAAAGGAGCACCAGCGCCTGATCGGCGGCGCTCATACTGGGCCGGAGGACCCGTTTGGTTCCCTCAACTTCCCAAATCAGGGGGTGGTGCCGCTCGACCAAAACTTCTACGGTGGCTTGGGCCTCAGCAATTGAAACACCATGGAAAATCCGGATCAACTCTGCAATCACCCATGCCGCCATGGTGACAACCGCTTCAGAATCCGCATGGTTCGGGTTTACATCGCCTCCAACATGGCCAACGCCGCGGTTGTTCCGAATTTCATACAGGAAGGGAAGCAGCCGAGGGATCAAAATCCTCAGAGACCGATCTCCGGTTCGAGTCGGGGAAGCCGGCGTACCTTCTAGCGCCTGGCAAGCGGCGAGCATGTTTGCCGGCTTGGAGGCAGCCGCTGGGTATGTCCCCGACAAAGCACCCTTCACAATAGAGTAAACAACCTCGCAGAGCTTCCCTCCGTTCAGTTCCGCCGGCTCCCACCGGCGTTCGGTGGAATTCCTGACTATCTCCCCGTAACATTGGAAAAGTTCGTCACGGAGGGTGACGGGGAGGGCCGGCAATACCTTTGAAGGATCTATCACTTAGCCTCTTTCACGACCTTCAACAAAGCGGCTGCGGCGGTCAACCCTGGAGAGGTGAGTTTCCAACCGGAAGTTTTGGATCCGGTAACCATGTTTCCGAACTGCTTCAAGTATTTCGAGTGGTTGGGCCGGTCGTAGCAGCCGAAGTGCTCGCACCGCTTGCGGGCGACCTCGTCTTGAAAGGTCGGCTCTCCGGTCGCGAGAAGAGAGGCGATCCCCTGAAGGAGATACGTATTGACAGTCCGTTCCCTTCCAGACTTGCCGTTGGGCGGAAGCTCGAGCACTTGTCCCTCTTCCCCCTCAATATGGAAGTAGTGCTCCAGGGTCTCGGCCTCGATTCCATTCTTCTGAATCCAGCGCTGCGCCTGAGCAGCATATCCAGGAATTTCTGCCGCCGCTATACCTGCGGCGCCGTTGTGTGCGTGGCCGGCACCCTTTCCATTTGAAGCAGCAGCCGGGGTATGCTCACCCAGGAGGGTGAGCACAGCGCTGACCACCCGCTGGCGGTCTTCAGAAGGAAGCGGCTCCAGGATTCCGAATATTTGGGTTGTCGCGGCGGGAATAGGGGAAGTCGACATTCTTACTACCTCGATTCTTGGTTGGTAATCAACTAGATCATAAGAATCCAAAATGTAATTTCGAACCGCGGCCGTTGACATCCCCGTAAGCCATTGATTTAAATTGGTTTATGAGATCCTCAAAATTTTCGATCTGGGATTTTGGATCAAAACGAGAGGGGGAATGTCCTTATTCCCGTCCGCATACATCGTCCGTATAACATTCGGCTGAGCCGTGAGCACGGCCCGAAGGGGGAGCGCGGAAGCGCCGCCCCCGGAGGGGAACCGGCGCGGGGCTCGCGCAAGCGAGCGCCGTGACGGCCGCGCGCAATCTGTTCGAGCCGATTGTTATACGGCGACGTGCCAGTCATTGAAAGCCGCTCCTCTTTCATTTCCATCAACGAGATTGCCCAACCTTTTGGTTTTCAATGGCGCTTGGTTTCTTATAATTCGAGTTTACTTTTGCTCCATCCAGTTTACTTATCAGGTAGTTGGCGATAAATAGGTGATTAATAGCCTCCTCTTTTGTGATGGAAACATTCTCATGTGCTTTAGGATTCCTGATTCCCATAACAGCACCGGAAAAAATCATCATGAAACCGAATTGAATGTTTTTACCCGAATCAGTTTCCAAGTCATCCAAGATAAGAACAGGGTTTTCAGGAGAGAAGGCAAATTCAGACAGTTTTTTACCGTCAAGTTCCTTTTGCGTGACTTCCTTTACTCGCTTTTTAAAGGGAACCTCTTGAAATTGGCATGAGGGGATGAAAGGTAACGTACGCGTTACTA
>CBILQL010000193.1:0-8256 GCA_966238865.1 uncultured bacterium | reverse complement strand
CCCCGAGATCGTACACGTCCCGGACCTTGCCCCGGGCGAACAGGGGGACTTCGGCGATGGGTGCTGGAGCGGTGTTCATTTCCCCCCGGAATGGCTTGACAGGGGCTCCCGGTCCGGGAAGCCCATTCGTTTCGACCAGAAATATAACCGGACCCCCGCGGCTTGTCGTGCCTATTTTGCCGGCGGGGCGGCTGCGCCCGCGTCCGCCGAATTTCCGGCGGATCCGCCGGACTGCGGACCTGCGGGGACGCCCTTGGCGGATTGGCCGGGGACGCCGAAATGCCAGTTGAATTGCAGGAAACCCTGCAAGGCCGCGGAACCCCATTCCGCCCGGCCGGGCGGCGGGTTGTCCGCGAGTATCGCCGACCAGGGGCGGTCGGACAGGAAAGGCTGCTGCATGTATCCCAGGCCCCCGGAAATGGTCCAGGGCCGGGTGATCACGCGGTTGAACCCCAGCTGGATTTCCCAGGCCGAACCGGCGGGGTCGAATTCCGCCGGGGCCGAACCGTGCTTGGTGTACAACTCGGCCCCGCCCAGCAGCCAGTAATAGACCCCTTGCACGAAGAGGCCGAGCTGGCCGGATACCGAGAGCAGGTCGGGGGGGATGTAGAAGCGCAGGCCGGCGCCGCCGAGATGGGCCTGCACGGCGAAGTATTCCTCCGTCGGGTTGTAGCCTGCGTCGGGCTCGGCGTTCCGCGGGCGCAGCACGGCGGTCTGCTTGTACCAGTAGCTGTGGGTTCGGAAGACGGCGTCGAACCAGGGCAGCACCGGCCACAGGACCTGGACGCCGACGGGGAAGGCGATGTGGACGGTCTCGTAGTTCTGGAGCGCCTCCAGGGAGTCGCGCAGGATCCGGGACTGCAGGGAGGCCTCGAAGTCGTCCTGGGCGGCGAAGTCGACGAGGTTCACGCCGCCGTGCAGGGATATCGTGGGCCGCCGCCCACGTAACAATGCAGTGACGCTGTCGGCGCTGTCCCGGGCGCTGCGGGGGGCGGCCAGGATGGTGGACCCGCTTTCCACCCCGCGCACGATGTCCCCCTTCAGGGAATCGGTGCGGAAGGCCGGCAGGGAGTCGGCGGAGGTGGGCCCCGCGGCAGGGGAGGTCCAGCCGCTGTCCACGCGGACGCCGCCGCCGTCGCGATCGTCATGGCCGTGATCCTCCTGGGCGCGGAGCCCGGCCGGAACCAAGGAGGCGAAAAGTGCCAGGGCGGCCAGGGACCGGTTCACGGGCGCGCGCCTCCCTGGGACCCGGCGTCCCGTGCCGGAAGGCCGTACAGCCCGTGCCGGACGACGTATTCCCGCAGTTCCGGCGGCAGCCCCGCGGCCTCCGGATCGCCGGTCGCGGCGAGCTTCGCGCGCACCGCGCGGGCTTCCAGGTCCAGCTCGGGGAGATCGAGGCGCAGCACCCCTTCGGGCAGGTCCGCCAGGGGCCGTCCGCCGCGGGGGAAGACCACCATGGTGACCTCCCGCAGCAGCTCCTCCCAGCGATGCCAGGTGCGGATGATCTCCCAGTTGTCGGCGCCGATGAGGAAATGCCAGGCATGGTCCGCGCCGTGCAGCGCCTTCAGCGCCTGAACGGTGCGTAGCGAGTAGGAGGGGCGGGGAAGGTTCTCCTCGACATCGGAGACCTCCTGGCCTTCGAGGCCCGCAAGGACGAGGCCCACCATGGCCAGGCGGTGGCGATAGGAGGTGGAAGGCTTGGTCTTGTGGGGCGGGTCCGCGGTCGGGACCCAGAAGACGGTGTCGAATCGGAGGGAGTCGCGGGCCGAACGGGCCAGGTAGAGGTGCCCCGCATGGGGCGGATCGAAGGAGCCGCCGAAGATGCAGTACCTCACATGGGTTCCTGGCGCTTGCTCTGCTCCTGCTCCTCCTTCTTCTCCTTGGCGACCCGGTTCCGCGCCTTCTCGAGCTCCTGGTGGGCTTCCTTGACCTTCTTCTTGAAGGGGTCGTCCGCGGCGACGCCGTCGAATTTGGACAGGTAGCTCTCCGCCTCGTCGAACTGGTGCATCCGCACGTAGCACCGGGCCAGCTTGAGGTTGATGTCCCGGAGATCAAGGCGCCCGGGATATTCCTTGAGGACGTTCTTGTAGTAGATGGCCGGGGCCTGGGTATCGTTCTTCCGATCGTACTGGCGGGCGATCTGCAGCTGCTTTGCCACCAGCTTCGAGATCAGCTTCTCCACCTCCTGCTTGGCCGTGTCGGCGTACTTGGAGTCCGGATACTCGTCGAGGAACTGGTCGAAATCGGAGAGGGCCTCCACCGTCTTGCTCTGGTCGCGCTGGGGGATCCCCACCTGCTTCGCCGCCGACATGGCCAGTCGATAGGAGGCGATTTCCCGATAGCGGCGCGAGGCCGGGAAGTCCTTGAGAAAGCCGGAGAATTCGCTTTCGGCCTCCAGGTAGTCGCCGAGCATGTACTGGCTTTCGCCCAGCTCGAAGGAGGCCTGTTCGATGAACGGGGAACCCGGGCAGGAGGAGATCAGGTCGCTGTACAGGTCCCGCGTCTCGTTGTATTTCTTCTTCTCGAATTTTCCGTGGAGCTTCTCCCAGCGGGCCTGGCAGTTCTCTTCCTTGGTGAGTTTTTTCGCGCAGCCGGAAAGCAGCGCGACCAGGGCTGCGAGAAGGATCAAGAACGGCATCAAAACCCCGATTTCACTCCAATTTGGCTAATTCTTCCTTAGCCCGTTCGGTATATTCGCTGTCGGGGTACAAAGATACAACTTTTTTGAACTCCTCGGCGGCGCGTTTGCGTTCGCCCAGCCTCAGGTAGCAGTAGCCGAGCTTGAGCTGGGCATCGTCGGCCTTCTCGCTTTCCGGGAAGGCGAACACCTTGCGGAAGGCGGCGACGGCCTTGGAGAAATTCCCTTGCGCGAAATGACATTCGCCGATCCAATACCGGCAATTGTCCGCATAGGTTCCGTTCGGGTGCTTCTGCAGCAGTTCCTCGAACTTCTGGATGGCCTGGGCGTAGTCCCGGCCGTAGAAGAGGTCGAACGCCCGCTTGTACATCGTCGCTTCGGCATCGCTTGCGTTCGGCTTGCGCTCAGCCTTCTTCCCGGCTGAGGCGGCGCCAGCGGCCACACCCTTCCCGGCCGCGCCGGCAGGCGCTTTCCCCGGCGTGGCGGGGGAGGGCGGAGGCAGGTCCTGGGCGCCGGGCTTGGCGGAGTCGATGCCGGTGGGCTGGAATATGGACATCTCCTTCTTGGCCGCGGGCGGGGGAGGGGTGGGGACCTTGTTCATGCGGTCCTCGAGGGCGCGGAGCTGCTCGGAGACCAGGGCCACCTGCTGGGTGAGTTCCTCGAGCTTGGAGAGGGGCAGGCCGGCCACCTCGTCCCCGAGGACGGAGACGCGGCCCTCCAGCTCCTTCACCTTGGCCTGCAGGGTCTGGATATCGAGCTTGTTCTCCTGGGCCAGCTTCAGGGCCTCGTCGGAATTCTCCTTGAGCTGCAGCACGTCGATTTCGGGCAGGGAAGGATCGCCGGTCTTGAGCTTGGGGGCCGGGGCGCAGGCGGAGAGCAGGGCGGCGGCGAGAGCCGCGACGGCGGCGGCGGGGCGGACGGGGGAGAGCGGGCCTGCGGCCCGATGCGCGTAAGTCCGCAGCCACTTCATGCGTACAATAAGATGTAGTATATTCAAGGCGATGATCCTAGCTAGGTATATCCTGAAGGAGCACATCGCGCCCTTCCTGTATGCCTTGTTCGTCATCACCTTCCTGTTCCTGGTCGACTTCCTCATCCGCATCCTGACCTCGATCCTGTCCAAGGGGCTGGGATGGAAGGTGGTCCTCGAGATCCTGATGTACAATCTGGCGTGGATACTGGCCCTGTCCATCCCCATGGCGGTGCTGGTGGCCACCCTGATGGCCTTCGGCCGCTTCTCCTCCGACAACGAGATCACGGCCATGAAGGCCCTCGGGGTGTCGCCTTTCCGGGCCATGGGCCCGATCCTGCTGGTGGCCTGCATCCTGGGCGCCGGGCTCGTCTATTTCAACAACCGCATCCTTCCCGAGGCCAACTTCCGGGCCGCCGCCCTGCGGAGCGACATCGGCCGCAAGAAGCCCACCGCCCTCATCGAGCCGCGCACCCTGATCAAGGACTTCGAGGGATACCAGATCTGGATCGACAGGCTGGACCGGGAATCCGGCGCCATGGAGGGGGTGCGCATCTACGGCATCGAGCAGGGGAAGCCCGTGCGGTACACCTTCGCGGACTCGGCGACCATGGAATACGCCAACGCGGGGAAGAGCATCGTCATCCGCCTCAAGGCCGGCGAGAACCATTTCGTGGACCACAAGAATCCGGAAAACTACGTGCGCGTGCGCTTCAAATCCCAGGATGTCGCCATCGACAACGTGGATGCCACCCTCGAGCGGCGGGAACGCTCCTACCGATCCGACCGGGAGATGTCCGCCGCCGCCATGCTCGACGCGGTGAAGGTCAGCGAGAACCGGGTCAAGGCCCTGCGCGACGAATACCAGGGGAAGATCTTCGAGGAGATGAAGGCCCTCGACATCGTGCTGACCGCGGACTCGGCCCGGACCGTGCCTCCCCGGCTCCTGGAAGGGAGCTGGCGCGACGCGCATCCCCCCACCACCCTCCCGCTGGCCGAGATGAAGCGCCAGGAAAAGGACAGGATGTACCTGGTGGAGCGGTATGAGCGCCGGGTGGACAACGAGCGGAAGGAGATCAGCCAGTACATGGTGGAGGTCCACAAGAAATACTCCATCCCGGCGGCCTGCCTAATCTTCGCCTTCATCGGGGCGCCCCTCGGCATCATGGCCAGGCGCGGGGGCATCGGGACCGGGGTGGTGTACAGCCTCGCCTTCTACGTCCTCTACTGGGTGTGCATGATGCGCGGCGAGGCCATGGCCGACAAGCTCATCATCGAGCCCTGGGTGGCCATGTGGGCCCCCAACATCCTGGTCGGGATCGGGGGGCTGTTCCTGGTCGTGCGCCTGCTGGGCGAGAACTACCAGGGGAAGGCGAACCTCTTCCAGAAGCTCATGCGGCTCCTGGCCCCGTGGCGGAGGGCCTGAGTGAAGATCTACGCCCGCCACGTCCTGGGCAGCTTCCTCTCCCTCTTCCTGCTCAGCCTCTTCTCCGGCGTGGTCATATTCCTGGCGGTGGATTTCGTGGGCAGCACCAAGACCTGGCTGGCCCGCCCCAGCGAGGATGCGCGCATCTACTACCTGAACTTCATCCCCCACATCCTCTACCTGGTGTTCCCGGTGGCCCTGCTGCTCGGGGCCGTCTTCTCGGTGGGGAACCTCGCCCGCCACCTCGAGCTGGTGGCCCTGCGCGCGGCGGGCATCTCCATCTGGCGCATCCTGGCGCCGATCCTCGTGTTCGGCGCCGCGGCCAGCTTGGGCATGTACTGGTTCTCGGACGCGGTGCTCCCGGACGCGAACCACAAGCGGTTCCAGATCAACGAGCCCAAGACCCCGGACGACCGGGGCGGCGACCCGATGGAGAAGTTCAACTACGCCTACACCGCCTCCGACGGCACCATCCTCTTCTTCGACTACTACAGCGGGCACCGCAGGACCGGCCAGGGGGTGGCGGCGATATCCCATCCCCGGGGGAAGGGCCTGTCCATGCGCATCGACGCCCGGACCCTGGCCTGGGACAGCCTGGGCTGGGTCCTGCGCGACGGCACCAAGCGCACCTTCGGCGCGGACGGGCTGAAGTCGGAGGCCTTCAAGGAGCGCCGGTTCACGGAGCTCGAGGACCGTCCGCAGGACCTGCTGGACGACCGGGTCCACCACGAGGAGATGTCCCTGGAGGAGATCGACAGGCGCATCGCCATCCTCCGCCGTTCGGGGGAGTCGGCGCGCGTGCTGGAGACCCAGCGCGGATTCCGGCTCTCCTCCAGCCTGGTGAACTTCTTCATGGTCCTCATCGGCGCGGCCATGTCGGTGCATACCATCAAGGCCGGCCTGGCCCGAAACTTCGGCATCGCCCTGCTCATCACCTTCCTCTATTACGTCTCCCTGCGCATCGGGCTGGTGATGGGCGAGAACGGCACCCTCTCGCCGACGATTGGAGCATGGTTCGGCAACCTGCTGTTCGCCCCCTTGGGGCTGTTCCTCCTGTGGCGGGCGGCGAGGGTATGAGCGGCGCCTGGCTGTTCTTCGCGGGCCTCATGGCCGGGGCCGGATTCCTGGGGGGACATTGGCGCTTCGCCTGGATCCCGGCCGGAGCCGCCTTCCTGCTCGGGCTGCTGAGCCTGGCGGGACGGAAGCGGGTCCCCCGTTTCAATCCCCCCACGCCCCCCATGGGCACCCAGAGCATCGCCTCCCCCCACGTCGCAGGCGCCCCCAGGGGCTTACAGGCCGGGAAGCCGGAAAAGTCCCCGCGCCCGGAGAAGTCGGGCGGCTGGGAAGAGGAGCCCCGCCGGGACACCGTGGCCTTCCTGAAGGCGGACCTGGCCCAGGCCGCGCCCGACATGGGGCTCGGTTCGCAGGCCGTCGAACCGGCGCGCACCGAGGCGCGGTCCCGGGAGGCGCGCCGTCTCGGACTCCAGGAGCTGGAGGAGGGCATCGACTCCGCCATCCTGGACGGGCTGGCCCTGCTCAAGCAGGCGCTGCCCGACACGTACACGGCCGCCGTGTTCTTCCCCGGCAAGGGCGACGGCCTGTACCTGCGCGCCTGGATCACCGACAGCCCGACCCTCGTGCCCGGCGCCGCCATCCAGAGCCAGCAGGGGCTGGTGGGCCAGCTGCTCAAGCCCGACGTGAAGCGCCTGCTGGAGGGCGACATCGTCGTCGATTCCACCCTCCTGCACTATTACGCCGGCAACGACGGCGTGAAGTCCCTGGCCGGCGTGCCCATCCTGGTCCGGGGCGCGCGCCGCGGGGCCGTCGTGGTCGACAGCCTCAAGGCGAACGCCTTCGATTCCCGCGCCGTGGAGCGCCTGGAGGGGCTGGCCAACCTGGTGGGGCGGATGGCCTTCCACGCCTACATGGATTTCGAGAACTCCTACCACAAGGAGCAATTGGCCGCCCTGGCCGGCTACCAGCGCAAGTTCCTGGAGAACATGTCCGTGGACAACATCGTCACCCACGCCGTGGAGTACATGGAGGAATGCCTGGAAGGCGAACGCTTCCTGGTCATCGGCAGGGACGCGCCCCAGGGGGACGCTGCCCGGGTGGTTCGCTGCGCCGGCGCCGGCGCCGAGGACTACGAAGGCTTCGAGTTCTCCCTTTCCGAGAAGGGGCTCGTTGCGCTGGCCTTCGAGAAGGAGCAGATCATCAACCGCAGCTTCGCGGGCGGCCCGCACGTGCCCCGCCTCAGCCCCCGGGAGAAGCCGGCCGGCCGCATGGCCAGCATCCTGGCCGTGCCCGTGCCCACCGACCAGGGCGTGGACATGGCCCTGGCGGTGGAATCCTCGCGGGGGCGGCGATTCTCCGATCATCACCAGAACATGCTGGCCACCATCGCCCGGGCCGCCGGCTTCGCCCTGTCCCGCGCCAGGCTGTACCAGCACAAGGAGCAGCTCGCCAGCCGGGACGGCCTCACCGGGGTCGAGAACCACCGTTCCTTCCAGGAGCGCTTCCTGGGCGAGATCCTGCGCGCCCAGCGCTACGGCCACCAACTCGCCGTGCTCATGCTCGACATCGACTTCTTCAAGAAGGTGAACGACACCTACGGCCATCCCATGGGCGACCAGGTGCTCAAGGAGGTGGCCCGCATCATCGGCGGCGGCGTGCGCGCAGGGGTGGACATCCTGGCCCGCTACGGCGGCGAGGAATTCGTCTGCATGCTGGCCGACACCGACCGGGAGCGGGCGGCCGAGACCGCGGAGCGCATCCGCCAGAACGTGGCGGAGAAGGTTTTCGAGAGCGGCGCCACCCGCTTCCAGGTGACCCTGAGCATCGGCGGCGCCATGTTCCCGGCGGACTCGCGCCACGGCCGGGAAGTGCTGGAGAAGGCCGACAAGGCGCTGTACCACGCGAAAGAAACCGGGCGCAACCGGCTCGTCTTCTACAACTGACCCCCGTCCCGGGCGGCATGGCTGCGGCCGGGCGACCCGAATCGCACGGATAAGCTATTTGTACGCGTGAGTTTTCGCCGTCGCGATGTTACCTATGCCCTGCGGTATGCCCCTAATGGCATGATGCCCCCTCCGAAAGGGTGGGCGCCACAATCGGACGATAGGGAGGTCGCCATGTCGCGCATTCGCCGTTTCGCCGTTGCCCTCGTCTTCTGCCTGCCCGCGCTCGCCCTCGCGGATTATGCCGAGGAATGCCTGTCGGAAG
>CBILQL010000192.1:0-8290 GCA_966238865.1 uncultured bacterium | reverse complement strand
ACACGCTGATCGAAGCGGCGTATTTCATCGACGCGACGCCGTACGGCGAATTCCTCGATCTGGCCGGGGTGGAGCACGTGCTGGGAGCCGAGTCCCGCGCCGAGACCGGCGAGCCCCATGCGCCGGATCGCGCGGATCCGCGGGACCAGCAGGCGATCACGATGTGCTTCGCCATGGAGCACCGGCCCGGCGAGGACCATACCGTGGACAAGCCGGGGCAATATGCCTTCTGGCGAGACTTCCGGCCTGCCGGCTGGCCCGGTCCGCTGCTGGGCTGGACGACCCAGAAGCCCGAGACGCAGGAGCCGCTCACCCGCCACCTGTTCGACGCGGCGGACGATCGTCCCTATTGGCGTTTCCGCCGCATCCTCGACGGCTCCCTCTTCCGCAGCGAGCTGGAATTCCGCGACATCACCGTCGTGAACTGGCCCCAGAACGACTACTGGTTCGGCCCGGTGGTCGGCGTGGACGCCGCCGAGCAGGCCCGCAACCTGGATGCGGCGCGACAGCTCAGCCTGAGCCTGCTCTACTGGCTGCAGACCGAGGCTCCCCGGCCCGACGGCGGCGCCGGCTATCCCGGCCTCCGGCTGCGCGGCGACGTCGTCGGCGGGACGCCGGACGGCCTCGCGCAGGCTCCCTACGTCCGGTCGTCGCGGCGCATCCGGGCCGAATTCACCGTGCTCGAGCAGCACATCGCCCATCCGCTGCGCCCGGACGGACCTGAGCTGTTCCAGGACTCGGTCGGGATCGGCTGCTACCGGCTGGATCTCCATCCCCGGGTCAGCGGCGCCGGCTACCTCGATCTCGGCTGCTGGCCGTTCCAGATACCGCTCGGGGCGATGATCCCGGTCCGGGTCGAGAACCTGCTGCCGGGAGGGAAGAACCTGGGCGTGACGAACATCACCAACGGCGCCTACCGGGTGCACCCGGCCGAATGGAACGTCGGGGAGAGCGCCGGCCTCCTGGCCGCGTTCTGCCTCGAACGGAAGCTGGCGCCGAGGGCGGTCCGGAACCGCCCGGAGGCGCTGGAGGAATTCCAGGCCCTGCTGCGCCGGGAGGGCATCGAGCTCTCCTGGCCCAGGCTCAGTCCCCTATGAAGGCGCGCTCCCGCGGCCCGCGCGCCCGGGGCGGCCCCATCGCAAGGAGGTCGGTATGGAAGGCGGCAGTCTGCGCATCGGGATCTCGGGATCCTACGGCGGCATGAACCTCGGCGACGAGGCCATCCTCGAAAGCATCCTCGCCCAACTCAGGGGCTCGGTCCCCGCTGAAATCACCGTGTTCTCCAAGAACCCGGAGGACACGCTCGCCAGGCACCGCGTCGACAGGGCGGTGCATCCCCGCGCGCTCACGCGGCGGGAGGCGGTCCCCGAGATCGAACGCCTCGACCTCCTCATCCTGGGCGGAGGCGGAATCCTCTATGACCGCGACGCGGAAGAATACCTGCGCGAGGTCGCGATCGCCAACGAACTCAAGGTGCCCGTCATGCTCTACGCGATCAGCGCGGGGCCGCTGAAGACGATGCCCTCGCGGTACTCGGTCCAGGCGGCGCTGAACGCCGCCCCGCCGCCGATCATCACCGTCCGCGACAGGCTCGGCTACCAGACCCTCGAGGACCTGGGGGTCACCGGGGAGATCCATCTCACCGCGGATCCCGCCTTCCTCCTCGAGCCCGAGGAACTCTCCGCGGACGCGCTCAAGGCGGAAGGGGTGGATTTCGACCGGCCCCTGATCGGCTTCTCGGTGCGGGAGCCGGGCCCGGCGGCGCCCGACATCCAGACCGAGCAGTACTACGCCCTGCTCGCGAACACGGCGGACTTCATGGTCGAGCGGTACGGCGCCAACGTCCTCTTCGTGCCGATGGAGAAGGTCGACGTCCAGCACAGCCATGCCGTCGTGGCCCACATGAACAACGCCGAGCGGGCGGAGGTCCTGCGCCGCAAGTATTCGCCGCGCCAGATCCTGGATCTCATGGGACGCTTCGAGTTCGCCGTGGGGATGCGCCTCCACTTCCTCATCTTCGCCGCCCTGCGCGGCACGCCATTCGCGGCGCTGCCCTACGCCTCCAAGGTGACGGGGCTGCTCGAGGACCTGGGGATGCCCGCGCCGTCGCTCGAGAGCATCGGGATCGGCCAGCTCATCGCGAGCGTCGATCGCTCATGGGACACGCGCGCCGACATCCGCACCCGGATCCGCGAACACGTGCCGGCGCTGCGCGAGCGGGCCCGGCGTACCCACGAACTGCTGCTCGAGCTCCTGGAGGACCGCCGCGCCGCCCGGAAGGCCCGCGAAGCGGAGGTTCCCGCATGAGCGGCCGGACCATCCTCCTGGCGACGGACCTGAGCTGCCGCACCGACCGGGCCCTGGACAGGGCGGTCGAGCTCGCGAAGCGATGGGGAGCCCGCCTCAAGGCGGTGCATGCGCTCCCGGATCACGGCTCCTCCGAGCACCAGCCCTCCTGGCGGCGCCCGCCCGATCCGGAGGCGCTGGCGGCGAAGCAGATGCGGGACGATTTGCCGCACGGCGGCATCGACTTCGAGGCCGTCGTCGGGCGGGGCGAGCCCGCGGCGCTGATCCTCGGGCTGGTCCGGGACCGGCCCTGCGACCTGATCCTGACCGGCGTCGCGCGCGACGAGGCCTTCGGCCGCACCGTCCTGGGGAGCACGGTGACGAAGCTGACGCGGGGCACGGAAGTCCCCGTCCTGGTGGTGAAGTCCCGGGTCCGCGGGCCCTACCGGAAGGTCGCCGTGGCCACCGATTTCTCGGAGGGTTCCCGGCAGGCGCTGGAAGCCGCCCTGGCCCTGCTGCCGGAGGCGGCCATCAGCCTCTACCATTCCGTAGAAATCGCCTATGAGCTGCTGATCGACGACAAAGCCGCGGCCATCGCCGACGCGGAAAACAATGCCAGGGAGGAGGGCCGGAAGTTCCTCGCGGACACGGCCGGGCTGGCGGATGCGGGCCGCGCCGTCGACATCGTCTGCGAGTACGGCCCCGCCGGCCCGCACCTGCGGGAGTACGTCCAGGTGCATGGCATCGACCTGATCGTGGTCGGGACGGAGGGCCGCAGCGGCATCGCGAAGATCCTGCTGGGCAGCACCGCGGAGAAGATCCTGACAGCGTCGCCGGTGGACGTGCTGGTGATCCGCCGCCGCCGCCACGAAGCGGCGGCGGCGGATCGGGAAGCCGGATCGGCCGCGGAAAAGGCGTGACGCGTGCTGTACACGGTGGCCGCCGGATTCCTCTTCGCGGCCCTGGCGCCCTGGATCGCGAAGGGACGCGGGCGGCGCCTGCCCGCCCTGGTCCCCCTCGCCCTGGCCCTGTACTTCTCGTCCTATATTCCGGGCATCTCGGGCCTCAAGTCCCTGGAGTTCCGGCATCCCTGGATTCCCTCGCTGGGAATCGCCCTCGATTTCCGCCTGGACGGGCTCAGCCTCGTCTTCGCCCTCGTCATCACCTGGGTGGGCGCCTTCATCATGCTCTACGCCGCGGAATACTTCCGGGATCACCCTCGGGGCGGCCTGTTCCAGGGCTACCTCCTGGCCTTCATGGCCTCCATGCTGGGCCTGGTCCTGAGCGCGAACCTCATCGCCGTCTTCGTCTTCTGGGAGCTCACGGGCCTGTTCTCCTACCTCCTCATCGGCTTCGAGCATGGGAAGGAGAAGGCCCGCAAGGCCGCGCTTCAGGCCCTGCTCGTCACCGGGGGAGGCGGCCTCGCCCTGCTGGCGGGTTTCATCCTGGTGGGCGGTATGGCCGGGACCTACGACGTGGGCCGGCTGCTCGCATCCGGCGGGGCGCTGCGCTCCCACGATCTCTACCGTCCGGCCGCGGCGCTCATCCTGCTGGGCGCCTTCACCAAGTCCGCGCAGTTCCCCTTCCATTTCTGGCTTCCCAACGCCATGGAAGCGCCCACGCCGGCCAGCGCCTACCTGCATTCCTCGACCATGGTGAAGGCCGGGGTGTACCTGCTCGCGCGGCTGGATCCGGCCCTGGGCGGGACGACCCTGTGGGACAGCTCACTCATGGCGGCAGGCGGTCTCACCATGCTGGCGGCGGCCTGGCTCGCCCTGTCCCAGGTGCGCCTCAAGCCCCTGCTCGCCTACGGCACGGTATGGGCCCTCGGGGTCCTCGTCCTGCTCCTGGGGCTCGGCACGCCGCAGGCCGTGGAGGTGGCCATGGTGCTGCTCATCGCGCACGCCCTCTACAAGGCGTGCCTGTTCATGGTCGCCGGCATCCTCGATCGCATGGCCGGCGAGACGGACGTGGAGAGGCTGGGCGGGCTCCGCGCGGCCATGCCGGTCACCGCCCTGGTGGCCCTTTCCGGCGGCATCTCCATGGCCGGCCTGCCCCCGTCCCTGGGCTTCATCGCCAAGGAGCTGCTCCTCGAGGTCAAGCTGCGGGCCCACGGCAATGCGCCCGCGCTCCTGGCCCTGGCGCTCGTCACGGGCATGGCCATGGTCTTCGTCGCGGCCATGGCGTCCTGGCGGCCGTTCTTCGGGGCGGCGAGGCCGACGCCGCGGCCCCCCGCCGATCCCGGCTGGGTCTTCCTGCTCGGACCCGTGGTGCTCGCCTGCCTGGGCCTCGTCTTCGGGGCTGTCTCCTGGCCTCTCGCCCGGGAGCTGCTGTCGCCGGCGGTCTCCAGCATCCTCCAGCAGACAGTACGGGTGGAACTGTCCCTGTGGCACGGCCTCAACCAGGCCGTATTCTACGGCGTCGTGACGCTGGCCGGAGGCCTGGCCCTGTTCCGGACGCGCGGGCGCATCCGGACGTTCCTGCAGGCCCCTCCGCTGCGGGCGCTGGGCCGATGCGGGCCCGAGGCCTGGTACGGGGCGGCCATGGCCGGGATGCTGGCCGTCGCCCGCGTCCAGACCCGCCGCTTCCAGGGCAGGTCCCTGGTCGCCTATGTCGCCGTCACGGTGGCGGCGGGCACGTCCGCGGCCGCCTTCGCCCTCCTGTCGCGCTACGGGTTCCGCGCCGTGCGGCCGCCCGCCGACGTCCGCTGGTACGAGGCCTGCCTCGTCCTCTACATGGCCGTCTCCGCCTTGGCGGTGCCCCTGGCCAGCTCCCGGATGCAGGCCATCGCGTCGCTGGGCGCGGTCGGCTTCGGGACCGTGCTCCTCTTCCTGCTCTACGGCGCGCCGGATCTCGCCATGACCCAGTTCATCATCGAGATCGTCACGGTGATCCTGCTGCTCCTTGCCTTCTACCACCTGCCGCCGCTCTCCCCGCTGTCCCGGCCCGCCTCCCGCCTCGCCCACGCGGCGCTGGCCGCGGCCGCCGGGGCCAGCATGTTCCTGGTGATGAGCGTCGTGACCCTGGAGCCGCATTCCCGGGCCACCGCGGACTTCTACGCGGCGCGGAGCCTGGCGGAGGCGCACGGCCGGAACATCGTGAACGTCATCCTCGTGGATTTCCGCGCCCTGGATACGCTGGGCGAGATCAGCGTGCTGGCCGCGGCGGCCCTGGGCGTGACCGCCCTGCTCCTCCGGCCGCGCCGGAAGGATGGGAACCGGTGAACGACGACATCTTCCGGACCGCGGCGCGCTTCATCAAGCCCTTCCTCCTCCTCTTCTCCGTATTCCTGCTCCTCCAGGGCCACAACGAGCCGGGCGGGGGCTTCGTGGGAGGCCTGATGGCGGCCTCGGGCTTCATCCTCCAGGCCATGGCCGAGGGAACCGCGGCCGCCCGGCGCTCCCTGCCCGTCGATCCCATCGCGCTCATGGCCGCGGGCCTCGGATTGGCCATCGCCGCCGGGGCCTCCGCGGCCCTGGCGGGGCGCCCCTTCCTCACCGGCCTCTGGATGGTGATGCAGGTCCCGCCCGAAGGCGCCTTCCACCTGGGCACGCCGCTCCTGTTCGACCTGGGCGTGTACTGCGTGGTGGCGGGCACGGCCCTGGCCGTCATCCTGGGTTTCGCGGAGACATGAGATGGACTTCCTCGTCGCCCTCCTCACGGGAACCTTCTTCGCCGTCGGCATCTACGGCATCCTCCGCCGCAGCCTGCTCAAGGTCCTCATCGGCTTCTCCCTCCTGAGCCACGCCACCAACGTCCTCCTCTTCACCTCCGGCGGGCTCATCCGGGACGTCCCCCCGCTCATCCCCGCCGGCGAGGACGCGCCGCCCGCGCCCTTCGCGGATCCCGTCCCGCAGGCCCTGGTCCTCACCGCCATCGTCATCAGTTTCGGGGTCACGGCGTTCCTGGCCACCCTCATCTACCACGCCAACCGCGAGCTCGGCACCGACGACGTCGCCTCCTTCCGGGAGGGAGGGTTGTGACCATCCTTCCCATCCTGCCTTTCCTCGTTCCCCTGGCGGCCGCGGCCCTGTGCCTCGCGGCCTGGCGGATCCCCGCCGCCCAGCGGGCAGTCTCGCTTTCCGCCAGCGCCCTCGGCCTAGCCGCCTCGGCGGCGCTCCTGGTCCGGGTCCATGGCCAGGGCATCCAGGTCCTCCGGCTCGGGAACTGGCCCGCGCCCTTCGGCATCGTCCTCGCCGTGGACCTGTTCGCGGCCATCATGGCCGTGATGGCGGCCCTGATGGGCTTCTGCGTGAACGTCTACACGCTGGGCGGGCTGGACCGGGAACGGGAGACGGCCGGCTTCCACCCCCTGTACCAGATGCTCCTGGCCGGGGTGGCCGGCGCCTTCCTGACCGGCGATCTCTTCAACCTCTACGTCATGTTCGAGGTGATGCTCATCTCCTCCTTCGCGCTCATCGCCCTGGGCGCCGGGAAGCGGCAGACCGGCGGGGCCATCAAGTACGTCGCCCTCAACCTCCTCTCCTCGGTCCTCTTCCTGATATCGGTGGGGCTCCTCTACCGGATCACAGGGACGCTGAACATGGCCGAGCTCGCGTCGACCCTGGGAGAGGGCCCCGCCTCGGGCGCGGTCACCGCCCTGTCCCTCCTCTTCCTGGTCGCCTTCGGGATCAAGGCCGCCGTGTTCCCGCTCTTCTTCTGGCTGCCGGATTCCTACCCCACCCTGCCGGTGCCCGTGGCCGCCATCTTCGCCGGCCTCCTCACCAAGGTCGGGGTCTACGCCCTGGTCCGGATGTTCACCCTCGTCTTCGTCCAGGAGCCGGGCCTCACCCATTCCCTGCTCCTCGTCCTGGCCGCGGCCACCATGATCACCGGGGTGCTCGGCGCGGCTGCCAACATGGACGTCCGGCGCATCCTGTCCTTCCACATCATCAGCCAGGTGGGATACATGGTGATGGGCCTCGGGCTCTTCACCCCGCTGGCCCTGGCCGGAACGGTCTTCTACATCTTCCACCACATCATCGTGAAGACCAACCTCTTCCTGGTGGGCGGCATCCTCCGCCGGCACGGCGGCAGCTTCGCCCTGGCCGACCTGGGAGGGATGCTCCGGAGCTCGCCCGGGACGGCACTGCTCTTCCTCGTCCCGGCCCTTTCCCTGGCAGGGCTCCCTCCCCTGTCCGGCTTCATGGCGAAGTTCCTGCTCATCAAGGCGGGACTGGAAGCGGGCCGGCCGCTCCTCGTCGGGGCCAGCCTCGCGGTGGGGCTCCTCACCCTGTTCTCGATGACGAAGATCTGGAACGAGGCCTTCTGGAAGGACGCGCCCGCCCCGGATCCCGGCCGCACGCGCGCCGCTCCCGGATCCGGGCACGGGCCATGGCGGACCTTCGCGCTCTGGTTCCCGTCCTGCCTCCTCGCCGGGCTCACCCTCGCCATCGGCATCGGCTCCGAATGGGCCTACGGGCTGTCCCGGGACGCCGCGCGGCAGCTCCTGGACAGGCGGGGATACATTACGGCGGTCCTGGGAGGAAGCTGAATGCATCTCCTCTGGAACATCCTCCTGGCGTTCGTCTGGTGCCTGCTCTACGGGAACCTCACTCTGCCCGCCCTGGCCACGGGCCTGGTGCTCGGCTTCCTGATCCTGAGGTTGAGCCTGGGGCCCGGCGCCGGGCAGGCCTACCTCGCCTTCCCCCTGCGCCTCGCGGGCTTCCTCGCCTACTTCGCCAAGGAGATGGTCCTCGCCCAGATCCGCGTCGCCTACGACATCGTGACGCCCGTTCCCAGGAGCTCGCCGGGCATCGTGGCCATCCCGCTGGATGCGCGCACGGACGCGGAGATCGCCCTGCTGGCCTGCTTCATCTCCCTTACGCCCGGGACCTTGATCCTCGCGCTGTCCGGCGACCGCCGGATCCTCTTCGTGCACGCGATGTTCATCCCCGGCGGCGACCCCGGGGCGGTCCGCCGGGACATCAAGCAGAACCTGGAACGCCGCCTCCTGGAGCTGCTGCGGTGACCGCGCCGGCGGCCGGATTCCTCGCCGGAGCCG
>CBILQL010000191.1:0-8335 GCA_966238865.1 uncultured bacterium | reverse complement strand
GAAAGCGGCGACTCCACCGTCTTCACCATCCAGAGCGAAATCGTATCCTTGCAAACCGAAATCGAGCAGACGGCGGCCTCGATCCTCAAGCTGGAAGACAGCATGGCGTATGCGACGTTGACCTTGAATTTCCGCTTCCAGGAACGGATGGCGCCCATCACCACCGGCGCCTCCCGGTTCCGCTGGCTCAACCGCCTGGACATCCCCTCCATGCGGGAACGGTTCGACTATGAAACCATCTCCCATTAGCCGATCGGCGGCCGCCCTCATGACGGCGGCCCTGGCGCTGGGCCTCTCGGCCTGCGGCACCTTCCGTCCCGCCAAGCCCGAGGAATTCGCCCAGTACCCCCGGAGCGACTTCTTCAAGCGGCCATTGCGGGCGGTGAGCCCCGACGGCGTGCTATTCTCGGTCCGCAGGGTCGCCAACAAGCCGAGGGCGGATCTGGTATTCTGGTCCGAGGCCATGAAGACGCGCATGGGACAGGCGGGCTACCGGGTGGTGTCCGACTCGGCCTGCACCATGAAGGGCGCCGAGGGCCGGTTGCTCGCCCTGGCCGCCCCCGTGGGCAACGAGGATTATTTCTATTGGATAGCCTTCGCATTGTCGCCTTCGGGGGATTACATCGTGGTGGCGGAGGCGACGGGGGAGAGCAGGCGCTTCCTGGCTCGCCGGGAGGCCATCCGCAAGGCCATCGTCGAAAGCGGCTTCTGACAGGCTGATCGGAAGCGTTTAGGAGCTGCCCGGCACTCAGCCGGCTCTGCGCCGCCAGGCCGTCCAGGCGCCCAGGATGAAGGCGGCGGCGAAGGCCGCCGCGAGCGCGGCTTCGATGGCATCCCCGTTCCGCAGGTAGAAGGTGTCCCGGTGGACGATGGGAAGCTTGCGCCGGAGCACGGTCTGCTCGAAAAGGCGGGTCTTTCCGAGGATGCGTCCCTTGTAATCGTAGAAGATGCTGATCCCGGAATTGGCGCTGCGCGCGATGGGAACTCCCGCCTCCACGGCACGGAAGCGGGTGATGTTGGCGTGCTGGAAAGGCGCGTTGCTGTAGCCGAACCATCCGTCGTTGGTGATATTGACGATCAACACCGCGCCTTTGCGCCGGGCTCCGCGCACGAAGTCCGGATAGATGACCTCGTAGCAGATGGAGGGCGCGTAGGGAATTTTGGAGCCCCAGATCGCATAGTCGTCGCCGGAGGAGAAATCCCCTTCCCCCAGGTTGACGTAGTTGATGAGCGGGAAGATGTCGTCGAAGGGCAGCCGTTCGCTGAACGGCACCAGGCGCAGCTTGGAGTATTGCCGGATCGGCTGTGCGGAATCCCCGCCTTCGCCGCCGCGGCCGGAAAACAGGAAGGCCGAATTGAAGAACTTGTAGGCGCGGTACGGCTTGTCGTCCGGCACGAAGTCCAGGGCCCCCACCACCAGGTCGGCGCCGTTGCGCCGGGCCATGCGCGCCAACCTGGATTCGACGTCGCTGCGGCTGCGGAGGAAGTCCGGTATGGCGGTTTCCGGCAGGACGATGAGATCGGCGCCCAGCATCGGCCCGGCGGAATCCGATCCCTCCACGGTATTCCAGGTCTTCTGCATCACCTCCTGGAAATACTGCTCGTCCCATTTCTTGGTCTGGGGGATGGAGGGCTGGGCCATGCCGATATCCAGCGTGCCCGCGTCCGGATCCGGGCGCGAGAGGGAGATGCGTCCATTTACCCACAAGGCGGCGGGGATGGCGATGGCCGCGCCCAACGCCAGGCCGGCGGCCTTCCTGGACATCCCCGAGGGTCGCTCGCGGAGCCGTCTCCAGGCCGAGAAAACGAGCACGTTGGCGAGGACGATCAGCACGGAGAGGCCGAACACGCCCAGGGCCGAGGCCGCCTGGATGAGGGGCAGATGGTGCCCGAGGGCATAGCCGAGGTGGCTCCAGGGAAAGGACATCTGCCCCCAGGTGCGGAGCACCTCCAGCCCCGCCCATGCGAAGGGGAAGGCGGCGAGTCCCATCCACTGTCCGCTTCCCCGTCCGGAAGGCAGGTCGAGCAGGATCCGGAAGAGCCAGCCGAGCAGGCCGTTGAACAGTGACAGGAAGAGGATCAGCACCACCAGCCCCGCGCCGATGACGAGGGCGGGCCCCACCTTCACCACGTTGTAGATCCACCAGTACATGACGGTGTTGTACAGGATGCCGCCGCCGAAGGCGTAGCGGAATGCCCGGCCGGGCCGGAGATGCGACAGGGCCGCGAAGAGCGGCGCCAGCGCCAGGAAGGCCAGCGGGCCGAGGGGGAAGGGCGGGTAGCAGAAGCCCCAGGCCAGCGAGGCCAGAACGACCGCCGTCAGCGCCCGCGGCTGAGCCGGCTTATGCGGCTTGAGACGCGCCGCCAGGCGGCCGAGGGGATTCTCCGTCATCGCTTGTTCTGGGGATGGAAGAGGAGGACATATTCGCCCCGGGGCGTGCGCTCCCGGTAGTATTCCCGCAGCGCCGCGGCCGTGCCCGGCAGGAACTCCTCGAACTTCTTGGTCAGCTCCCGGGCCAGGACCACGTGGAGATCCGGGCCGAACACCTGCCCCAGTTCCTCCAGGAAGTCCCGCACGTTGTGGGGCGACACGTAGAAGATCAAAGTGGGCGCATGCTGCTCGTCCTCGCCCCACTTGGCCTTCAGGGTCTCCAGCTTGCGGAGGCGCTGGGCGCTCTTCTTGGGCGGGAAATACTCGAAGGCGAAGCGATCGGTGGGCAGGCCCGATCCGATGAGGGCGGTCACCAGGGCCGAGGGGCCGGGGATGGGATGCACGCGGACGCCCTCGGCCAGGCAGGCTTTCACCAGGTTGAAGGCGGGGTCGGCGATCCCGGGCGTGCCGGCGTCGCAGACCAGCGCCACGCGCTCGCCGGCCTTGAGGCGCTCCAGGTAGGCCGGGGTGCGCTTCTCCTTGTTGAAATCGTTGTAGCTCTCGCAGGGCCTGGACACGCCGTAATGCTGGAGCAGGACCTGGGAATGGCGGGTGTCCTCGGCGAGGATCAGGTCCGCGGATTTGAGGACCCGCAGGGCGCGCAGGGTGATGTCCTCCAGGTTGCCGATAGGCGTGGCCACCAGGTACAGACCGGGTTCGAGGACCGGCGGAGCGGCGGGCGAGGCGTCGAGGAGTTCCATGGGGCCCCTAAGATACTAGACGGAAGCCATTTCCCCGAGGTGGGCGAGCACGCCCCGGGCAAGCCCTTCCGGATTGTAGCCGCCCTCCAGGCAGGAGACAACCCGCCCCCGGGCGCTGCCGGCGGCCAATTGCAGGGCCATGCGGGTCATGCGGGCGAAGACGTCGTCGGTGAAGCGGAAATCCCCCAGCCAGTCGTCCTCGCGGCTGTCGAAGCCGGCGGAGATGAGCACCAGGTCCGGGGAGAAGGACTCGGCCAGGGGCAGGAAGCGCCGCTCCCAGGCGTCGAGGACGTCCCGGTCCCCGGCGCCGGCGGGGAGGTCCACGTTCAGGTTGTAGCCGCGCCCGGCCCCTTCGCCCAGGCGGCCCGGGTCGCCGGTGCCGGGATACGCCCGCCACCTGTGGGTCGAGAAGAAGAACACCGACGGGTCGTCGTAGAAGGCGTCCTCGGTGCCGTTGCCGTGGTGGTAGTCCCAGTCGACGATGAGGATGCGGGAGCAGCCGTGGGCCTTCTGGGCATGCCGGGCCGCCACCGCCACGTTGTTGTAGTAGCAGAAGCCCTCCTCCCGGCCCAGGTCGTGGGCATGGTGGCCGGGAGGGCGCACGGCGCAGAAGGCGTTCTTCACCTCGCCGCGGCAGACCGCGTCCACCGCCGAGAGGACCCCGGACGCCGAGAGCGCGGCCGCGGCCCCTGCGCCCGGAAGGCCGCGGACGGCAGCGATGTGGGACGGGGAATGGACGGCGCCGAGGGCCGCATACGAATCGGCGGCGGCGGCGATGGGGCGGAGCTGGGAACGGAGGCCGCTGGCCTCGAGGAGCCGGCCCACGGCGCGCAGCCGGTCCTGGGATTCGGGATGACCGGGCTCGATTTCGTGGTCGAAGCATCGTTCATCGAAGACCAGGCCGGTCGCGGAATCCATTCGCTCGCCTCCTATCCTATTTCCGCCTCTTCTTGAACAATTTAAAAACCTTGGAAGACTCCCGGTCACCGGCATGCGCCGTCACCTTGAGGAAGTACAAGCCGTTCCCGATGGCCCCGCCGCCCTCGGCGCGGCCGTCCCAGACGACCTCCCGGTATCCCACCACGTTCCGCTCCTCCAGGCTGCGCACCAGGCGCCCGGCGCGGGAATAGACGCGGAGCTGCACGCGGTCGCAGAAATCCGTCAGGCTGTAGACGAAGACGGCCGTGTCGGCGAAGGGATTGGGGTAGCTGCCCAGGTTGCGTATCGAGAGGTCCTCGCCCTGTCTGTAGGCCAGGGTCCTGCGGGCGGTGTTGCCGCTCACGTCGGTGGCCGTGACCTCCAGGACGTCCTCTCCCGAGGCGTGCTTGGGGAGGAAATTGATTCTCGCGAGGGTCGGGGTGGCGGATCCCGATTCCCGCGCCGAGGTGGAGCTGTCCGGAACCTGGTGCTCGCTCCGGAGGGACGGCGGCCGCATGTCGAGGTCCACGCCTTCGGCGTCCCGGATCACCACGTCGATGGGGGTGTTGCGGGGCACATAATCGTCCTGCAGCAGGGCCTGTCCCCGGCTGCTGAACTGGATCAGGGGCGGGGTCGCGTCCTGGTTGACGAACAGGCCGTACCAGCCGCTTCTCCAGGCCTTGGCGGTGCGGGGCAATCCCGCGGAGACGGTATCCAGCTTGAGCCAGGAGCCGCCGGACTCCGGGTCCCGCCAATGCCAGGAAGGCGGCGCACCGGAGGCCGCGGCCCCGGCGGACTCCGCCGTCTCCGCCGCCGCCGCGGCCGGCTCGGGGAGCGCGGATCGGGAGAGGTCCGCGAGGATCAGGCCGTCCCCGGCGGACGCCGGGATCAGCAGGCGCCAGGCCTCGGCGGGCAGGGAGCCGGAGGCGGGATGGAGATGTCCCGGCAGCGAGGTGACGCTCACCCGCTCGGCGAACACCCTGCGGGCGCCGTTCCCGGAGGCCAGGGTCAGCGCGGCGGCGGAATCCAGCCGCAGGGTGTCCCCGGGTCCCGCCAGGAAACGGGTGAAGAGGCGGAAGACAGTATCGCGCACGGTACCCCGGTCGGCCAAATCCCCGTCCCGGGCGGGCAGCAGGGTGACGCGCATCCGGCGGCCGTCGAGCAGGCTGTCCGGCAGGGGGAAGAAGAGGGAGTCCACGGCCCCGAAGGCGAGCCCGCCCCGGAACACGGCGGTGTCTTCCGCCGGCGAAGGCCCTTCGGCGTCGCGGGTGAGGATCACGGCGAAATCCCGGGCCGCGCCGAGCCCGGCGTTCCGGAACGCGGCCCACACGCCGAGGGAGTCCCGGATGGGCACGCGGAAGGCGGGGTCCGCGAAGGACAGGCGGGCCGGGTTGGACAGGGGCAGGGCGTAGGTGCGCGAGGCCAGGTTGGCGATGGAGCCGGCGGGGTTGCCGTCCTCGTCGAGGATCCGCACCGCCAGGCGGACGGCCGCGTGCAGCCTGGGGGCGGCCAGGTCCGCGGGCGGCACCGGAATGGCGATGCGCGACACCGTCTCGATGCTGCCGCCGCCGGCGGCCCGCAGGGCGGCCTGCTGGTTCCCGGGGAACAGCGGCGCCTGATCGCCGCCCACGGCGTAGCTGACGATGCCTCCGTCCACGGCGATCCGATCATGGGAGGTGGACAGCCTCAGGACCACCCGGGCCGAATCGCCGGGGGCCGGCGCCGGCGGATCCAGCCGCAGCGAATCGATGAGCCAATCCAGGGCGGTGAAGGGCGCCGCGGCCACCCTGCTCTCCTTGCCGGACCAGTAATGAAGCACGGCCTTGCCGTCCGGAACCGGGCCCGCTATCCCGGCCAGCTCCTTCCGCGCGACGAAAGCCCCGCCGGAGACGCGCACCGGGGAGGCGGACAGCACGGAGTCGCCCAGGTAGAGGGTGAGCACGCCGTCGGCCCCGGCGGGCGACAGGCCCGAGGCGTGCGCTTCCAGGGAGGTCCCGCCGTCCAGGGTTCCGGGATCGAGGTCGAGTCCGCCGGTGGCTTCCGGGACGGGCAGGCGCAGCGCCGGGTCGCCCAGCAGGTTGAACTCCGACAGGATGGGCGCGAAGGCCCCGCCCGTCTTGAGCTGCACCATGGTCTCGGCCCGCTGGACCACGGCTCCCGCGGTCGCAGCCCCGTCGGCGACCGCGGCCAGCATCTCGTAGGAAAGCGCCTCCCCGGCCAGGTTGGAAATGTAGCCGGAAGCGCCGTAGAAGGCGGCCGCCCCGCCCTTGTCCAGGCGGAGCATCTCCTCGCCCAGGGATGGATCGGTCACATCCTCGAAGAATCCCGTGAGGCAGGTGATGGAGGAGACGAAGGGCACGGGATATTCCCCGCGCAGGCGGCGCTCGGCGAGGTGGCGCAAGGTGAGCAGGCCGGCGTCCGACCAGATGGCGCCGCCCCCGTGACCGACGAAGGAGACCAGAGTGAATGCGGAGTCGATTTGATCGAAGAAGCCGCCGCGCTGGGAGGCGGGCTTGAAATAAGGGGAGCCCGGGAACAGGTCGAGCCGCGAATACTGCCGGTCACGGGACACGGCCAGGGCCTGGAGCTTGGCGTTCTGGACGGTGAAGGTCTCCTCGAAGCCGGAGATCAGCAGGGTCTTGTTGTCGTGATGCCCGGCCGGGCGCCGGGTCTCCAGGGCGAGGATCTTGCGCACCACGCGGGACAGGTCCCAATGGCCGGCGGCCGGGATGCGGCCCACCTGCAGGTCCGGGACGTCGTCGTCGCCGGAGACCTTGGCGAAGTAGCCGTCGTCGGCGGCCACGCCCCAGCCCTCGATGTCGACGAGGTGGGTGGGCACCAGGGTGCGCTGCAGGGCACCTGCCCTCTTCTCGAACCACAGGGAGCCGTCCCCGACGAGCAGCAGGTAGGTCGGGGCCGGCCGGGGCCAGTTGCGGTAGGCGTGCTCGACGAAGCGCCGGATGGCCTCGGGATCCATGGATCCGTCCCCGAAGGCCTGGTAGATATGCCCGATCTGCACGACCTTGGCGCGGAGGCCCTGGCGCTCGCGGTGATCGACCAGGGAGTCGAGGGCCGATCCCAGCAGGTCCTTGTGGGTGATGACCAGCCAGTCGGCGCCTTCGGCGGGGGACACGAGGTCGGGAAGGGTGTCGAGGAGCAGTTCGGGGACCTCGCGCCGGTCCAGGGCGCAGGCGAGGTAGCGCGCGGGGCCGGCCAGGCTGTCCGTGAGGGTGATGGTGAAGGCGGTGTCCCTGCGGGTGGCTCCGTACCCGGTGAGCTTGCGGCCTCCCAGGTCCCAGACGCTGACGTCGCGGGTCGAGAACCCCTCCAGGTTGAACATCCGGGTTCCCAGGCTGTCCGCGAAGCTGTTGGTGAAGAGGATGCGGTCGTTCCGGACGCGGTACCCCGAGGGGAACTCCAGCTCGAACCAGTTCAGGTAGGCGTCCTGGATTTCCACCGGGGAGCCGTCGTTGGCCTTGAGATCGTTCACCTTCTGCAGGACGAGTGTGTTCCTGCCCCGCTTCAGGATGGACGGATCCAGATCCCGGGACGTCCAGGTGTGGGAGCCCTGGCCTTCCCAGACGGCGTCGTTGGCGATCCCGTCCATCAGGGAGATGTCCTTGTCGTTCAGCAGGAAACGGACGTGGTGGTCCGGATCGGCCTTGGGATTGTCGGTGATGCCCTTGAGGTTCACCCGGACGCGCAGGGGCGCCGTCCTGGCGGCGCCGTTGTTCCCGAAGCCCACCGGATCCAGGTCCAGGTCGAAGCCGATGGGGAGTACGTCCGCGTCCACGCCCTGCCGCACCCACATCCAGAAGTCGGAGAGCTCGGTCGCCCGCACCCGGGAGCCCAGGTCCACCACCGCGGCCTCGGACGTGCCGCCGATGCGCAGCACTTCGATGTCCTCCTCGAGATGCACCGAGGCGTTGAAGGGCTGTGCCTCCTCGACGCCGGCCGGAGGCGCGGACAGGGGGCCGCCGCGGGGCGCCACCGGGACCGCCGGAGCCCGCAGCCCGAGCCGCCCGCCGTCCCAGGTGAGGATGAAGGCGGCCGTGGAGGCGTACAGGGAATGCCTGGTCTTCGCGCCCCTGGGCGCCTTGCCGATGAACTCGACGTAGTCCCCGGGATTCAGCCGCCCGTCGTCGCCCCCGGAGACGTGGATGGGCACTTCCGTCCCGTCATGGAACAGGCGCAGGTAGCGGGGATCGATCCGATCCACGGGCGCTCCCGCCCGGCGCAAGGCGTCATAGTCGAGGACGGCGACGTTCTCTTCCCGGGTCTTGAC
>CBILQL010000190.1:0-8344 GCA_966238865.1 uncultured bacterium | reverse complement strand
GGGACCCTGCACGGGAGGGGAGCCGAAACGTCCGGGTTTCACCCAGGCTTCCGGCCCCTTGCGGTACCAGTCGATTTCGGAATGGGCGGCGCCCTGGGCAGGGGAGGCGTTGAACTTGATGAGATTATGGTCCACGTCGGTGAGGCTCATGATGGTCCCGTCGGCGCATTCCTGCTCGCAGGAATGCGCCCGGTACTGGCAACCGGACGCGCCGGGCGGGCATGCGGCCCCGCAGCGCACCCCGCCGCAGGCGGAAGGATCGTTCCAGCAATAGCCGCGGAAGGGGCAATTGCTCCAGGCGGGCTGCATGTTGAGCGCCAGGCCGACGCCGTGCAGGGCGCTGAGCACCGCCTGCCGCCGCTTGAAGTCCGCATTGCCGCCGATATTGGGCCAGAACACGGCCGCGCCTTCGCGGCCGATGCGATTCGCGTCCGCGCCCCCCTTGTCGAACAGGTTCTCCCAGGCTCCCGGTTCGCTCTGGGAGGTCCAATCCACGATCAGCAGATCGACCTGGTAATCCCGGACGGAATTGGGATCGATCGGCGCCACGGACCGGGCCGCCGTCATCGCGGCATGCAGCCGGGTGTCGGGAATGGGCTGGCCGGGGGCGGCGTATCCGTCGAATCCCAGGCGGGGCAGGCCCTGGGCCGCCGTCGCGATGGTGACCTCGGCGCCGTCGCCGACCAGCTCCGCCAGGGCGGTCCGGAAGGTGCGGGGGCCGTCGGCGGTATACCGCACCACCTCGTCCGGATCGAATACCCAGCCCCCCAGGTATTCCGGCGGATGCTGGTAGACGCGCACGGTGAGCGGCCGGGTGCGGGGGCGCTGGAAAACCTTGGCCCGGAACCGGACCACGCCGTCATCGGGGACTTTCTGCTTGAGGAACAGCATCTGATCGCGTCCCGAGTAGGCGTAGCGCGGCCTGCCCTCGGCCTCGGCGGTCAATTGCAGCGCGGAGCCCGGATTGGCGACCGGGTTGAACGTCCCGTCATAATACCCGTACGGCTTGAACAGGATTTCGCAGCCGGCCTTGGGGTCTCCCCAGAGCACCATCCCGAATTGCGGATGGGCCGCGTTGAGGATGCGCGCCATGGCGGGCGGCTCGATGCCTTCGCCGTCGGATTGCCGCAGGGCGGGATAGGCCACGGCAATCTCGTGGGGAACCGCGGACCAATACGAAGGGGAGCCCGGAGCGGGCTGGTAGCCGAGGACGCCGTCCGCGCTCTCGCCGCGGGGGAATTGGGGCGGGCTCAGGGAGGCCCCTTCGCTCGAAGGGCTCCAGAGGAACTCGGCGATGTTGTTGCCGGCGCTCCCCATGTCATAATCGGCCCGGATCAGCAGCTCCCAGGGGCTGCCGGGGACATAGGCCGCCCCCTGGAAATAGGCGTTGGCCTCGAATTCCCCGTTGTCATGGAAATAGAGGACGACGGTGATGGTGAGGTCGGCATCCACGCGGAAACTGCCGTAGCGGACCAGGTAGCTCCCGCCGTCCATCCCGCCCAGGTACTCCGCGGCGGAGAGGCGGTATGTCCTGTCGTTCATCCGGGCGCCGATCACGGCCAGGTGGTAGAAAACGGACTTGAACTGGCGTTGCCCGGGCGCGGTCCATACCGGGACCTTGGCACCCTGCACGTAGAAGCCGTATTGCTGGGAAGCGCCCCAGTCCTGCAGGGTCCAATGGGAGGCCGTGTCCAGGGCCGGGTAGGAGAACGCCGCCGCCGGACGAGGCAGGACGCCGAGGAAGACGGCCAGCAGCAGGCCGGAAAGGCCCTTGGCGAGGATGCCGGACGCACCCTTCACGGCTTCTCCTCCGGAGGCTGGGGTTCCCGCATCTCGATCCGGAGGTGGCGGGCGAGATCGGCGATCAACCGGACGGCGCGCTCCTCGGCAGTCCCCTCCCGGTAGGCGAGCGGATGCTTCAGCAGGTAGCGGCGCAGCTCGGAATACTTGAGGGGGAAGCGCAGCTCCCGCATGGCGGCCTTGTCGTAGAAATCGACGTCCAGCAGGGCGTCGCCGCTCCGGCAGATGCCGGCCGGCGAGGCGATGTCGCCCAGGGATGCGGCGGAGATGCAGGCGGACGACGGCTCCGCGGCCGCGGACGAATCCGATGCCGCGGTCGATTCCCCGGTTCGGGACGCGGGAGCTTCGTCCGGCCCGGGTTTCCCCGCTTTCTTGGGAACGCCGCCGACCACGGCCACCACGGCGATCCGCAGGCGGCCTTCACCGCTCTCGTATTCCCTCGCCTCGCCCTCGGCTGCCGCGGAGGGTAACACCGATATGACGCCGAGGAGGATCAGGGACCGGAACAGCCTCGCCGCGGGGCCGGGAGCATGCGGATATTCCATGGCGTACATAAACTACTCGAATCCGGAAAAGGGTGTTAAAGATAATTCTCCGGAACGTCGCTTACCGTCGCTTACCGAGCGGATCGGACATGTGGGCAGCCGTCAAACCGATTCCAAAGGGGGACCGGGAAATCAGCGCATGAGAGGCAGGGAGTTGTCGATGGAGGCGGCGGGGCGATCGAGGGAAAAGATCAGCCTGCGGGTCAGGTCGATGGTCTCCCGGATGACCTCTTCCCAGCGGCACAGCACGGCGAATCCGCTGTCGAAATTCCTCTGGAAGCGCGCGGGCAGGACGGGTTCACCGCCGGGCCCCGCGGGATTGCCGGGCAGCACGATCCCCACGAGCCCGTCCCCCTGATCCAGGGCCACCTTGATTTCCCAGTCCACGAACTTGTCCAGGTGGGTGCGCGCGCCGCAGAGCACGAGGGTGCAGGCGCTTTCCTGCATGGGCCCCCGGTCCAGGGATGCGATGAAGGAGTCAGCGTCGTCGGAACCCAGCTCCCGCTCCAGGGAGTTGTCGCGCGCCAACAGGTAGCGGCCCGCGAACTGCTTCTGGAACTGGTTGAAGAACTGGGCGTCGCCGAAATGATCGTAGCTGACGTAGACCTTGCGCTTCTTGCGCTGGAAGAGGGCTGCGGAATCCATGGGCATAATATCCAAAAAGCCGTCGCGGGCATGGCCCCGGCAGCACCGGGGCGGTCCCCTCCCCCCTCAGCCTTCCCCGTCGGGATCGCCCAGGAAATGGAACATGGCCGCCATCAGTGAGGCGGGATCGTAACGTTTGAGCCCCTCCGCACGATTCTGCTCGGCCCAGTCGAGGGCCAGGACCAGGGGGATGACCTGGGGCTCGCCGCCCATCGCCATGGCCGAGACTTTGGACAGGCACTCGGTGAAGGTAGCAGCCAGCGGCACGGTGTGGACCCGCTTCTCGCCGGGAGCCGAGCAATGAACGGCGGGTGTGGTGGCCAGGAACTCCCGGCAGATGGTCGGCCGTTGGGCGTAGATGCCGCACGCCCCCGCCTCCAGGAAGGGGCAGGCCAGATCCATCCGTTGGTACTCGACGGACATGGCCGCGATCTCCTCCGCCGAACTCGAGGACTGCCGGTAGCGTCCGCCGAACCCGGCGGCCTCGAGGCGCTCCCGGGACAGGCGGAAGCGCCCTATCAGCTCCTCCCTCCGTCCGGACGGCGAGGCCTTCACCAGATCGGAGAGCATCCAGGCTTCGGCCGGGGATACGGGGACGATTTGCCGGCAGCAGGCGTTGCAGCCGCGCCGGCAGGAGACCTCGCGGCCGGCCTTCCGATCCGCGGCCACCGCCATGCCGATGAGGCGATCATCCAGCGCCAGGAAGTTGAACGCAAGCTCCGCCAGCCGGATGGGATTGGGCGGGCCGCTTCAGAGCCAGCGCCGCACACGGCTCCGGTATGCCTGGTAAGCTGCGCCGAAGCGCCCGGCGAGGGCCCGTTCCTCGGGCCCGATCTGGAAGCGGTTCATGAAGAGGACGTACAAGGGCAGGGACAGGGCGCCGAACCAGCTGCCGAGATACAGGTCCCAGCCCGCCAGCACCGCCGCGAATCCCAGGTACATGGGGTTGCGGGTGAACCGGTAGACGCCTCCCGTCACCAGCTCCGAGGCCCGGTCGGGGTGCAGGGGATCCACCGTGGTATCGGCCTTGCGGAAGCGGCCCACGCCCAGGAGGACGAGCAGTATGCCCGCCGCCACCAGGGCATAAGCGGCCCAGGCGCGGCCGGGGAAGTCGAAATGGCCGGGCAGGCGCGCATCCGCGGCGAGCATCCCGGCGCCCAGGACGAAGACTATCAGCAACGGTGGGATTTTCGCCTGCATGCCGGGTTCAAGATAGTCACCTCATGCCCTGGCGTCTCGGCCGCGTTTCCGGTCAGCGGAACGGGAAGAGCGGCATTCCTCCCGGGTGGCCGTAGGACGTCCCGGCCGGTTCCGGGATCCGGCGCCCCCGCGCGTCGATGAGCGGGGATTCCGGCAGCGGGCTTAGCCAGGCCCGCCCCCGCGGCCCGCGGAAGACCGGGGTGCCCGCCGTCTTGAAGGTCGCGGTCACGGTGACGGGCGCGGCCGGCACGGTGAGGATGGCGGCAGGCGAAGCGGCATCGTCGATCACGGCGGCGCCTCCGCCCTCCACCACCCAGCGGTCGAAGACCTGGCCCGCCTCCGGCATCCGCGCCGTCAGCGACGCCTTGGTGCCCGCGGCGTAGGTGCCCGAGCCCGCGCCCTGCTTCACCGTGACGGCGACGGCCGCCGCGGCCGGGTCCCAGACGTGCACGCGGATCCAGTCGATGCGGTAGTCCACCGGATAGGCGGTGCGGGTGTGATCGCCGCCGTTGGTGCCCCCCAGGGCCTGGTTGACGAGCAGGTATCCCGGCTGGCGGAAGGGATTGTTGCCGTTCGGCCCCGTGCCGTTGGCGCTGTCGACGACGTAATGGTTGATGGGCGCGCCGTCCAGGGACAGGTCGATGCGGGTGGAGTCCCATTCCATGGTCCAGGTATGGTACTCCTCGGCCCAGCGGGCGCCCCCCAGGGAGGAGATGCTTCGGGTGGGGGCCGTCCATCTCCCGCTGCCGTCCATGACGTTGAAGAGGAGCTTGTTCTGGTAGTACTCCATCATGTCTATCTCGCCGCCCTTGGGCCAGCCGCCCGTGTTGGGCAGCCACCACCAGGCGGGCCAGCTGCCCGCGCGGATGTCGATCCTGGCGCGCATCTCGAAGCGGCCGTACTTCCACGATTTCTTGCCGCGGGTGGTGCGGCTCGCGGAGGTGTATTCGTTGCCGTTCCAATTGTCGCGCAAGGCGCGGATCAGGAGCTTGCCGTCCTCGATGCGCGAGTTCTCCGCGCGATTTGTGTAGTACTGGGCCTCGCTGTTCCGGACGTAGCCGTTCTCGTAGCCCCAGACGGATGCGTCCACGGCGGCGCAGCCGAATTCGTCGCTCCATGAGAAGCTCCAGCCGCCGGCGGCGCCGGCAGCGCCCGCCGACGCCAATATCGCGGCGCCCGCCGCGAGGCTGGCCGCCAGCCGGCATCCCGCCGCGCTCATCCGGACCATGCTTCCCCCCTCAATACCCGAAATCGGTTTCCGCCGTCGGGATGACGAGCGGCTTCATCCAGATGTTCCGGAACCGGACGTCGCGGCCCTCGCTCTGGAGCTTGAGGCCGTAGAGCGTGGCGTCCAGCTCCTCGCCGCTGTGGACGTCCGGAGAAATGCCGGTGGCCGGGGCCCGGGCTTCGCGGTTGTCGTGGACCTTGACGCCGTTCCACCACACCGTGATGCGGGCATGCTCGGTGCGGGCCCCGGAGGCGTCGTAGCGGGCGGAGCGGAAGGTGATGTCGTAGCATTGCCACCTGCCGTTCCCGCGGTCCGGGGCCTGGGAGTCGGCGGCGTAGTCGTCGACCAGGGAGGCCATGGTATGCTTGGCCTCCGAGACTCCCGGCGTCTCGATCTGGATCTCGTAACGGCTCTGGACGTATACTCCGCTGTTGATATAGCCGGCCCCCTTGAGGGTCTGCACGGCAGCGGCGGAGTCCGGATCCTCGGTCTGATCGTATTGGCCCATGCCGATCCATTCCACGTGCAATTGGACGTCGCCGTGCGCCGCCTTGGCCTGGATGTCGTCCATGCCCCACTTCGTTTCGCAGCAGCTTTGCAGGGTGACGCGGCCGGTGTCGCCGGGGAATTCCGGATCCGCGGCCAGCCTGAACTTGACGGCGGAAGGCGTGAAACGGGGCCAGTCCTGCCACTTGGCCACTAGCCCGGCCTGGGCCGCGGCCCGGCCCCGGGACCCGTCGAACAGCACCTTGGCGCCGTAGACGGGCGGAGCCCCGACGTCGAGGCGGCGGGGCGGGTAGTCCATCGCGACGTCCCCCAGATCCGAAGTGTCGGAAGCGAAAGGGACTATCCTGTCCGCGAGCCCGGCCATGCGGATCTCCACCTGGCGCACGAAGCCGGCTGGCATGTCCGCCTTGATATTCAGGGATCCATCCCGGAAATACGGGGCCGCCGAACGGATCCGGGTCCCGTTCCGGAGGAAGGCGGCATCGCCCGCAAGGTGGAAGCGGCCGGCCGTGTCGGTGGTGGCCGAGAGGGGGGTGCCCGTGACGTGGACGGAAGCCCCGGCCACCGGGCGATTGTCGGCCGGATCGAGCACCCGGCCGCGGAGCTCCAGGATCCGGGCTCGCGCGTCGGACAGGCAGGAGGTCAGGCCCAGCAGCAGGGAGAGGCGCGCCATCGATCCCATCGGAGTGCGGCTCGGGCTAAAACGGGGCGCAATTCTGGAAGGCGCGCCAATCGTAGGCCGTGCCCTTGTCCAGGACGTACAGCCAGCGGAGGCTCAGGTTGCAAAGCCGGTTATTGTCGATGTCGATGATGGCGAGGCGCGGCAATTCGAGGATCGATTCCGGCAGGTTCTCGAGCCGGTTGTTGTGGACATAGAGCTGGCTGAGGCTGACCAGCCGGCCCACGTCCGGGGGAATCGAACGCAGGAAGTTGAAGCTCAGGGTGAGGTAGCGCAGGGATGGGAGGTCGCCGAGGGTGGGCGGCAGGGTGTCGATGAAATTCGCGTACACGTGGAGGCCGATCAGCGATTTCAGGTTTCCGATCTCCCGCGGCAGGGTGCGCAGGCGGTTGCGGTTGAGGGACAGGTATTCCAGCTGCGGGAGATCGGTGACTTCCGGAGGCAGGTAGGCCAAGCCGTTGTTGTCGAGATTGAGCTGCTTCAAGGCCGCCAGGTCCTGGATATAGGGCAGGCTGTCCATCCCCATGCCGCTGAGATCCAGCTCCTCGATGCGGCCCGTCTCAGCGTTCCATTTCGACACGCTGTCAATCGGGATGGCGCCCTGGCCGTTGGCGTCCAGCAGGTAGCGCACCACCAGGGAGTCGCAGGCGGCCGTTTCGCAGCCTCCGGGAAGCTCAAGGCTCCCCAGGTCATTGAGCTTTCCGGCTTCGATGGCCACATAGGGCAGGGCCAGGGACTCCACGAGGCCGTAAGGCTTCCGATAGCGGATGATGAGGCCATAGACGCCTTCGGGGAGATCGACGAAGGCGAGGCGGCCCGCGGCGTCGGTGACCGCGGAGCGCTGCATGCCGTAGACGTGGACCCAGGCGCCGACTACCGGATTACCCCCCTGGACCAGGCGTCCTTCGAGGGCGCCCGGCACCCTCACCACCGCCTTCTCGACCTGCAACATGCCGGATGTGCCGGATACGGATGCTTCGACCACGGCCCTTTGGGCCGAGTTCTCGGCGGTAATCTCGATGCGGTATTCGCCGGGTTCCACCGAATCGATGGCATAGAATCCCCGGGCATCGGTCGAGGTTTCGCCGGAGGTTACGCCGACCTGCTTGTAAAGCCCGGCGATGCCGGAATCGGCCAGGAACTCGCGATTGCGGAGCAGGATCCGGGCGTTGACAGCCGGAGACCCGTTTTCATGATAGACAAAACCGCTGATGCCGACGGTTTCTATGCCGCCGCCGCCCGCCAGCTTCTCGCCTACCGGGGGCGTGGAGGCTTCGAATTGGCATCCCGGGATGAACAGGGAGAGAAAAGCGGCGATAAGGCCCGCCCAAAGGGCATGCGAGCCCGGAGTTGCCACCGCCATCATGGGGATAAAGATAGAGGCAAAGGACAACTTTTCCCGCTGAAAAATGCGGAAAATGGGGGTCCCCTACTTTCTCAATTACAAGATTAGCGCAAATCGAGGAGGCGGGCGCGCCGGGAAGGGTGACGGAGGCGTTTGATGGCCAGATCCTTCAATTGCCGTACCCGCTCCCGGGTCAGGCCGATTCGCTCGCCGATTTCATCGAGGCTCAGGGTGCGCATCTCCCCCAGGCCGAAATACAGCCGCAGGATTTCCCGTTCCCGCGGGCGCAAGGCCTGGAGCAATGCCTGGATATCCCGCGCGCGCCGGTCCTCGAGACAGAGGTCCTCCGGATTCGCCGCGGTCTCGTCCTCGAGGGTTTCACCGAGGGTGAAGCC
>CBILQL010000189.1:0-8360 GCA_966238865.1 uncultured bacterium | reverse complement strand
TCGAGACCGCCAACATCCTGAACCATGCCACGCCCCGCAGCCTGGTGCTCCTGGACGAGATCGGCCGGGGCACCTCCACCTGGGACGGCCTGTCCCTGGCCTGGGCCATCGTGGAGGCCCTGCACGAGAACTCCGCCATCGCGGCCCGCACCCTGTTCGCCACCCATTACCACGAGCTCACCCAGCTGGCGGGCCGCCTCCCGCGCCTCCGCAACGTGCAGGTGACGGTGAAGGAGGCGGGCGGCCAGGTGATTTTCCTGCGCAAGGTGATCGAGGGCGGCTGCGACTCCAGCTACGGCATCCATGTCGCGAGCATGGCGGGCGTGCCCGAGCCCGTGGTGGCGCGGGCCTGGGAGATATTGGCGGAGCTGGAGAAGCACGGGGCCGCCGCCCCGGTGCCGGGATCCGGGTCCGCCGGGGACGTCCGGGAGCCGGCCCCCGAGGGCGAGGCCTCCCAGGGCCGTCGCGCCATCGCCGCGGCGCGGGGCCGGGAAACCGGGAACCGCAGGGCGGGGGCCCGGGAACCGGGGATGCAGGTGGATCTGTTCGCCGCGGCCGCGGCGGAGAACCCCCTCCATCGCAAGGCCTATGAGGAGCTGATGGCCCTCGACCTCAACGGCATGAGCCCGCTGCAGGCGATGCTGAAGCTGCACGAATTGCAACAGGGATTGCAGGGCCATGGCGTGCGGGACGCGAAAGACGAAAAGGCGGCGGTGGGCTGAGGCCCCGCCTACCCTGCTGGCACCGGCCATTTTCATCGAATTTCGGATTCACCGCCCAAGCCGGAATGCCCCTTCTTTCGTTCCAATCGGCGAAATTCCAATAATTTTCCGCAATAATTGAATTTTATTCATAAGGCGAATATAATTGCCGGCCGGGCATGTTCCTGCTGACGGGTTCGGCCAATCTGAGCCTGATGCATACCGTTTCCGAGTCCCTGGCCGGGCGGGCCGTCTACCTCGAGCTGCCGCCGTTCTGCCCGGTGGAATGGATGTCGGAGGATCCGGAGGCGTTGCGCCCCATCGACAGGCTGTTCGCTCCGGATTTCGATTCCGGGGAATGGCCGACGGTGGAAGGGGATTGGCCCGGGACATGGACCTTCCGCAGCCCACCGCGCATCGCTGGTTCAACCTGCTGGAAACCGGCTATCAAGTCACCCGGCTGCCCGTCTATGCCACCAATCCGGCGAGCTCCCTGGTCAAGGCGGGAAAGCTGCTTTGGAACGACATGGGCCTGGCGGCCTGGCTCGCGGAGATCGGATCCGCCGAAGACCTCCTGAAGCGGCATGACAGCGGCCAATGGCTGGAACAGGCCGTCTTCCAGACCTTGCAGACCTG
The DNA here is from genome assembly GCA_966238865.1 of uncultured bacterium. Classification (GTDB taxonomy): domain Bacteria; phylum Fibrobacterota; class Fibrobacteria; order UBA11236; family UBA11236; genus CBILQL01. The sequence continues at coordinate 7,023 of CBILQL010000189.1, read as the reverse complement.
GCGCAGCCTCGATCCAGCCAAGCGGCGGCTGTACTACTGGCGCAACCGGCAAGGGAAGGAGGCGGACTTCATCCTGGAGGATCATGGCCGACTCGTCGCCCTCGAAGTGACGGCCTCCGATTCGATCCGTCCGAAGGACGCGGAAGGCCTGGAGGCCTTCCAGGCCGCCATGCGCGGGAAATAGGAACTGGTGCGTTTCGTAGTATTGCACGGCGGAACGGAATCCAGGCTGCTGGACAGGGCCCGCCATGCCCTGGTGGGGCTGGATGCTGCCGAAATTTCCATTATTTGGCGGGTAATTGTGCAATTTATTCGATGAGATCGAATAAATTGCACGATGACGACGTGGATTCCGCCAGGTCCGGTGCATGGTCCTGGTGTGCAGGACCGGGAACGCCTACCCGGTGAAGAAGGACGTCGAGGCGGTTCCGGTGGAGCAGACCTGACTAGCGGCTATGGTACAGCTCCTTCAGGCTGTCCAGTTCCGCGTCGGTGGGATTCAGCGCCAGCAGTTCGAATCGTTCCCGATACGCCACCGAGTCGATGACGTTCCCGAGGAAATCTACTTCTGCAAACTTGCCGTGATTGATTTCCGCCTTGAGCAGGCCAATGTGGGACACCCAGGAATTCAGATCGATGAAGGAATGCAGGACGAACCTGGCGCATTGCAGCTTGCGGCCTCCGAATTCCAGGGTATCCAACCCCAGGTACTCCTTTTCAAAGGACAGATTCCCGTTGGGATCGGATTCGGGACGGATCCGCCAGGCCGCGCCGGTCGCCAGCGGGTGGCGCAGGACGGCCATCCGATCGGAATAGATGGCCGTATCGTAGACTGCGGTATCGTACTTTGAGCGTTTCAGCAGCCCGAACACCATGCCCGGATCGGGCAAGGTATCCGATCGGAGGCGGTACAGGGTCACCTCCTGGTCATCCTGAAGAAGCAAGTCCCGCGCCGTATAGAGGTACACGCTGTCCCAACCGAACTGGACCTCCTCCACCTCGTCGATAATCCCCTTCCTGCCGTCCACCGAAGTGTCCTTGACGATGGTATGGATTCCCAGGGAATGCCGGGTCCTCACCTCGCTCCCTCTTTCCTCGGTCGTTTCGCTCAGCACGACCCGCCGCTGGCCTACCGGGAAATCCAGGCGGGGTGTCTTCAGATCGAAAGGCTCGATGCCGTATTTCTCCTCCTCCCCGCCGCCGCAGGCCAGCAGACCCAAGCCCAGGGCCAGGGCCAAGGCCAGGGGCAGACCTTGCGAACCCCGATGCCATTTCATGTCCCGATTCCAACGCATGATGAAAAAGATAGTACGGCCGTCCCGAGGGAAAAACACCATAGGGAATGGTGACCGGCTACCGCAAAAACCTATAAGTTGTAACCTATACCGAGATTCATTTGCATGATATGTGGGATTTCACCTCAACTTCTGGCACGAATGGGCGATTTTTTGTAATCTTTTCCAGAATATGACTTTCCGATTCGGACACTTGCGGGTATACTCCTGACAGGCCCCGCCTCCGGCAGGCCGCGCTGACCATGGACGTCTACCAATACGAGGATTTCCGCCGTTTCCTGGAAGACTCCTTCGAGGAGAAGCGGAAGGCGTCGCTGGAGGCGGGCGGGGAGAAGTTCACCCACCGCCGCCTGGCCGCCGAGGCCGGCTTCGCCAACCCCGGCTATTTCAACGACGTGGTGAAGGGACGCCGCCCCCTCAGCGACAACGCGGCTGAGAAGCTGGTGACCGTGTTCGGGCTCAAGGGCGGAGAGGCCGAGTACTTCCGCCTGCTCTGCGCCTACGGGCAGAGCAAGGATCCGGCGGAGCGCCAGGACCTCTACCAGCAGATGCTGTTCCGCCGCAACCGCAGCTCCTTCGTGCGCCTCAATCCCGAGATCAGCAAGTATTACCAGGACTGGCACTACCCCCTCATCCGCTCGGCGGTGCAGGTGTTCGACTTCCGCGGCGACTACGAGGCCCTGGCCCGCTTCATCCGCCCGCCCATGCCGGCGGCCACGGTGAAGAAATGCGTGCGCGAGCTGTGCGAATGGGGGCTGCTCCGGCAGGACACCGACGGGCGCTATCGTCCGGCCCACAAGAACCAGGAGCCGGCAGCCTCCCTCGGGGATCTGGTGAAGCGGCTCAACCGGGAATGGGTCGTGCAGGCCGCGGACGCTCTGTTCGCCTTCCCCAAGGAGGAGCGGCACATCTCCTCAGGCCTGCTCACCGTCGGGGACGAGACCTACCGCGAGATTATGCGGCGCATCGCGGCCTTCCGCGAAGAGATCTTCGCCCTGGCGAAAAAAGAAGAGCATCCCGACCGGGTGATGCAGTTCAACATCCAGTATTTCCCCCGCAGCCACGTGAAGGAAAGGTGAGCCATGGACGATGGACGCGCCATGACGACCCGCAAGCCTGGCCCCGGCATCATTTCCGCGCTGGGCCTCTTTGCCGCCCTTGCCGGAATCTCCGGCCTGGCCGGCTGCTTCTCGGAGCCGGAGCGCAACGCCGGCGTGGACGATTTCCCCAACAGCATCTACGCCAGCGTCAACGGCTTCCTCCGTGAGAACGACAAGGCCGGCGGCCTGGGGGCCCCGCCCGCCGACAGCCTGATTGCCCGCGTGAAGGTCGAGGGTCCCGCCCTGCCCAAGGCGGCGGCCGGGGCCTCGGCCTCCCTGCCGCCCGCTGTCAAGTTTCCGCGGCTCGCGAAGCTGTCGGCCCGCGCCGAGGCCGGCTGCGCCGTCAAGATTACGGTGAGCGGCCAGGAAAAGGTGGTCGGGAACCGCGCCACCCAGGAAACCCTCGTCTTCTGCGCGGACTCGGCCTGGTCGGACACCGCCAAGGACGCCAGGCATCTCGCGAGCTTGAAGAGCGTCACCCGGGACCTCGTCACCGGGCGCGTCGAGACGGGGGAGTTCTCCGACGCCGACGGCGACGGCATCCTGAATTCCGTGCCGGGCGGAGAGTCCAAGGCGCTCGTGCGTTTCACCGTCGAGGACGGAGGCGTGATCGAGGAGACCCGCGTGGTGATCGGCGACGGGCCGGACGACGATTTCGACGAGGATGGCGACAATCCCACCTACGAACTGTCCTGGTCCAGGACCATCGCTGCCGGCGGTTCGATCATCGTGGCCGGGGACGCTCTCGCCGCCGGGGACACTTTAGCCTCGGCCGCCATCGCGGATGCCGACTCGGACGGGGTGGCCATCGACCCCCTGAGTCCCTGCATGGTCGACGTGACCTGGTTCGCCCGCGGTCCCACCGAGGACGATCCCGACGTCGTCTGGTCCCGCTTCCGGATGCGCGCCATGGCATATGACGGCAAGGTGCGGACCTCGCATCCCTTGCGCTTCTCCGCCGAGTCCGAGACCCGCTTCGGCGGACGCAACAGCATCCGCCGCCTGAACCGCATCCGCCTCCTCAATCTCGAGGGCGGCGAGGACCTGGCCGACGGCGATACCGTGCTGGCGCGCTTCCGGGCGCAGGGCACGGCCCCATCCGACACGCTGGACACGCTGGAGACCACTCTCCGCATGCAGATCGGCGACTTCGGCGACAAGCGGGACGACTCCGTCTACGCCATCCACGTGCGGGTGGCGAAGAAACTGGGCGAGGAGAGGTCGGCGTCCTTCGACTTCCTGTCCTCCCGGCCCATCCCCCATGGGCATGATCCGGCGTACGGATCCCTGGCCATGCGGGCCGACTATTCCGATGGGACGGCCATCGACGTGGAGGGGTTCATCACGACCGAGTTCCTGGACGTGACCGCAGAGTTGCGCGACGGGAAGCGGGTCCGCGCGATCTGGGATCGCTCCGGAAAGGAGATAAAACTGGAAGTCCTCGACTGATTTCCTAGCTTTTCCCGGGGAGCACAACCCCGGAGACCCCATGCCGAACGTCCCCTCCCCTGCCCGTTACGACTCCATGCCCTACCGCCGCGCGGGACGAAGCGGCCTCAAGCTGCCCGCGGTCTCCCTGGGGCTGTGGCACAACTTCGGCGGCGGGGACGACTTCGGGAACGCGCGGGAGATAGCCTGCGCGGCCTTCGACCTGGGCGTAACCCATTTCGACCTGGCCAACAATTACGGCCCGCCCCCGGGCTCGGCCGAGGAGACCTTCGGCCGCATCCTGGCCCGCGACCTGTCCCCCTACCGGGACGAACTCATCCTCTCCACCAAGGCCGGCTACGGGATGTGGCCCGGCCCCTACGGCGATCACGGATCGCGCAAGTACCTGCTGGCCAGCCTGGATCAGAGCCTCAAGCGGCTCGGCGTCGGCTGCGTGGACATCTTCTACCATCACCGGCCCGATCCCGAAACGTCCCTGGAGGAGACCATGGGGGCCTTGGATCACGCCGTGCGGTCGGGCAAGGCGCTGTACGTCGGGCTGTCCAATTACTCCGCCGAGCAGACGCGGAAGGCGGCGGCCATCCTGAAGGATCTCGGGACGCCCTGCCTCATCCACCAGCCGTCCTACAGCATGCTCAAGCGGGAGCCGGAGGCGGAGCTGATCCCGGCGCTGGAATCCCTGGGGATCGGCTGCATCGCCTATTCGCCCCTGGCCCAGGGACAGCTCACGGATCGCTACCTGAAGGGCTTGCCGCCGGATTCGCGCGCAGTGAAATCCGGCGTGTTCCTCTCTGCCCGCGACATCACGGAATCCAAGCTGGCGACCATCCGCGCCCTGGACGCCATCGCCAAGGCCCGCGGGCAGAGCCTGGCGCAGATGGCGCTGGCCTGGGCGCTGCGCCACCAGGGGATGACCTCGGTGCTCGTCGGCGCGAGCCGCAAGCAGCAGGTGATCGACAACGTGGGGGCGCTGGCCAGGCTCGGCTTCGAGGCCGCGGAGCTGGCCGCCATCGACAAGGCGCTGGCGGGGTGAACCGCCGGCCGGGCGCCGGGGCCCGGGAATCAGCCCTTCGGGCCGGCCACGCGCAGGTTGAGGTCCACCAGGCGGTGGCACAGGGTGCGGAGCATGCCCTCCACCAGGATGGGGCGGTACTTCATCACCCGCAGGAACTGGCGCTGATCGATGACCTGCACCAGGCAGGCTTCCTCGGCGGTCACGGTGGCGGTGCGCTTGAGGCCGGTGAAGAAGCTCAGCTCGCCGAACACCTCGCCGGCCTTGACGTGGGCCAGGGGCACGCCCTTGGCGACCACCGAGGCCGAGCCCTGGATCATCTCGTACACGTCCAGGGAATCGTCCTCCTCGCGGATGATCACCTGGCCGGAGTCGTATTGCCGGATCTCGGGCTCGTGCTTCACCTCGTCGGCGATGTACAGGGAGCAGAGCAGATGGCCGATGCGGGTCTCCAGGCTCTGGTAGGCCAGCCAGTCCGCGAGCAGGGAGCGGTCCGCGGAGAGGAGCGTCAGGAAATCCTCGCGGTCCACCGCCACGATCTCGGCCCCGAACTCGCTCGTGATGGTGAGGCCGCCCGATTCGCCCGGCCCCGGCGACAGCAGCAGGTCCCCGGAGGAGTAGAGGCGGATGGTCTTGTCCCCGTGCTGGCAGCGGAACACGCCGTTGCGGATGTGGATCAGGGTCGCGGGCGAGACGGCCAGCAGTTCCGATTGCTTGAGGAGCCGCCGCACCGAGCCGCGGCCGGCCAGCGCCCCGGTGATCCGGGAGCCCAGTTCCTTGGCTTGGCGCTCCATCTCCTCCAGGAAGGAGGGGGTGTCCATCAGGGTCAGCATCGGCCGGCGCTCCCGGAAAGGCGTACTGGGGTCAAGGATCCGGGGATCATGCCGTGCCCGGAGGCTTGGAGTTGAACCGCTCCTTGGGATTTCGGATGCGGTTCAGGTACTCCAGCGCCTTCTCGCGATTGCCGCGGATCATGTACAGGGCGTAGATATTCCCGAATTCGGTTTCCTGATCGGCGTGATCGGCCAGGTATTCCTCCCGGGTCTTGCCGGAGAGGAAGAGGTATTTGAGTTCTTCGCCGGTCGGATTGTGGTCGAAAACCGTTTCCATGGTCCTCTCCATTATAGACCACCGGGACTTTCCGGGTACAGTAGAAAAAACCCTCCTTTTCCGCGGAAAAACAAGGGGCTTTTGACCCGGCCTTTACGCCGCCCGAACTTGACTTGTTTGCTGCCTGCGGGATAATTGGGGAACTACCTGCGAGGGGCGCCGTAGCCCCGAGGATGCTCCATGATGTATGCGAAAAACCTTCGTCCTTCCGCCGGAATCCTGTTCCTGGCCGCCCTGCTGGCCGCCGCCTCCCCGGCCGCGGCCCAGGGGAAGAAAGCCAAAGCCAAGGCGGAACCGGGCGCCGCCGCGGAGGCGCGGGCGACCCTGACCGCGGCCGAGGCCGCGCGCGAGAAGCAATTCGACGCCAAGGTGAAGGCGGTGCTGCGCGGGGAGCTGCGCGGCATCGACACCCTGGATCTCCTCGCCGAGATCGAGAACCGCATCGCCCGCAAGGCGGGCCAGGAGGAATTGCTGGAGGCCGCCGGCGTCCTCAATTACCGCACGGGCAATTTCGACGGGGCCAAGCGCAACCTATCCCGCCTAAAGAAACCCACCCAGAACGCCGACCGTCTGCTGGCCCTGAGCCTCTTCGAGCTCAAGGAATACCGCCGCGCCATCCCCTACTTCGCCCGCCTGCGCGACCTGCGGACGAACCGCGGCGACTGGGAGCGGTACTGCCGATCCCTGGCCGAGGCCGGGGCCCGCGCCGACGCGCAGCGGGAATGGGAGGCCTACCGCGCCCGCAACCCCGGCAGCGAGGAGGGGCTCGAGTTCCTGGCCGAGGCCTACCGCCGCCCGCTGGACAAGGACAAGCTGATGCCGGTGCTGGAAGCCCTGATCCGCAAGACGCGCGGCACGCCCTCCGAAGGCCGGCTGCTGCTGGAGCTGGGCCGCCTCTACGGGGACACCCACGTGAAGGCGGTGGAACTGCGCGTGGCATACCTGAAGCTCCATCCCGAGGACGCGGAGGCCGCCAAGGGGCTGGCGATGATGTACGAGGCCCGCGGAGAGACGCGCAAGGCGCTTCCCATCTACCTGGAGGCGGCCCCCAAGTTCG
>CBILQL010000188.1:0-8362 GCA_966238865.1 uncultured bacterium | reverse complement strand
GGGGCGGCTCGAGGTGCGGACCCAGCGCACCTGGGAGGTCCGGGTGCGGAGGCGGTGCTCCATGGTCTCCAGGGTGCCCTCCAGCCGGCGCGCGAAGGACTCCGCGAACAGGGGGATGTCCTGGGGCATGGCCAGCGCCAGCAGGCTCTTCCCCAGGAGCTCGTGCACCGGGTACTCGGTCAGGGCCTCCAGCGACTGGCTGGCATAGGTGAGGTTCCCCTCCCGATCGGTGGTGAAGAACACCTCGCTGATGTTCTCCACCAGGTTGCGGAATCGCTCTTCCGAGGCGACGAGGGCGGCCTCGACCCGCTTGCTGCGCGTGACGTCGTGGAGCACCACCATGCAGCTCAGGAATCCCCCCTCCGCGTCGTGCTCCACGGCGGCAGAGGCCAGCACGTCGATGACGGATCCGTCCTTCTTCACCGCCTGCAGGGCGACGTCGGAAAGGCTGCCGCTCCGGTACAGGGCCGGCAGCAGTTCGCGGCGGACGCAGCGCCGCGACGCCGGGGTCAGGAAATCCGTGGTCCGCCGCCCCAGCACCTCGTCCTCCCGGTAGCCGCGGACGTCCAGGCAGCGGCGGGTCGCGCTGAGGATGCGCCCCGCCTTGTCGAAGCTGTGCATCATCACGGGGGCGTTGCTGTACAGGCTGCGGTAGCGGGACTCGCTTTCCCGGAGCACGGCCTCGATGCGCTTCCGCTCGATGGCGATGGCGGCCAGGGACATGGCCGTGTCCAGGTCGGACAGCTCCTCGGGCTCGGGCCGGCGGACCTCGCGGTAATACATGCCGAAGGCCCCGAGCACGGCGCCGTTCCGGGACCGTATGGGGGTGGACCAGCTGGCCCGGAGGCCGTAGGGCTCGGCGATGGCGTGGTAGTCGGTCCACAGGGGATCGGCGAGGATGTCCTCGGTGATCACCAGGCGGTTCTCGTACATGGCGGTCCCGCAGCTTCCGGTCTTGGCGCCGATGGCCTGGCCCTCCATGGCGCGCAGGTAGGCCGCCGGGAGGGTGGGGCCCACCACCCCCTGCACATGCCTGGCGTCCGGGCCCAGGAGCATCACGGTGCAGAGCAGCCCCTCGTGGCGGGCCTCGATGAGGGTCGTGATCCGCGCCAGGATGTCCTCCAGGGAGGCGTCCGAGGCGATTCGGGCCAGCACCTGCGCCTGGCCCTGGGCGAAGACCGCGGCCTTGCGCGCCGAACGGAGGTCCAGCGCCTCCGGCTGGGTGGCCCAGGCGGAGGACGAGGCGTTCCGGTCGTCTTGTCCCTCTTGTCCCATAAGGCCCACCTGTTCCAGTATCGCTCCGGAATCCGGCTGGTTGACCTTAAAATATCCTCGCGCCGCTTCCGAGGACAACACCGATCCGCAGGATTCGTCCGGAGCGGGATCGACTGCGCGGCCCTCGTCCGCCGGCCGGGGGTCGCGAACCGCCGCCTCTCTGTCGGAATGCTTTGCAATCCTCCGACCAGCCCCGGGACCGCGCCGGGAATCTTCCGGAATTCGCGGGATTGGGGTTCCCGGTAAGCAGCCGGCGATCCGGCCGGGACGGCGCGCCGATCGGTCCGGAACCCCCGCGTCAAGGGAAATTAGCAGAAAAAGTCATCCTTGAAACCGGGTTCAGTCTTACATTGGACCGGGTGACGCGGGCTTCCGCGTCCTGGGGGAATAGACGATGGAACGGATCGCGAGCCGATTTGCAGTAAACAAGAAGAGCCACCCGCATGCCGCCGCGACGGCCTCGCGGATCGGCGGCGCCGCATTGCTGATGGCGCTCGGCCTGTCCGGAGCGGGATGGTCCCAGGGCTTCACCAAGGCCGATTCCGGCTGGGTGCGGCTGTTCAACGGCACGGACTTCACCGGCATCTATTCCCGCCTGTACGGGCAGCCCGTCACGGAGACCCCCGACCCTTCCTGGGTCATCCTCTACCCCGGCACCGATACCGCCGTCATCCGCGGCTCGAGCACCAGCAAGCAGGGCAATATCGGGACCAAGAAGAACACCTTCAGCCATTACCGCATGCGCGTGGAATACCGCCATGACGTGCAGAACGGCAACAACAACGCGGGCCTCACCTACCATACCGACGAGAGCGCCCCGCGCATGCAGAACAACTGGCCCCGCTCCATCGAATGCCAGATGAAGCAGAGCGAGTCGGGCTCGGCGTTCTCAATCCAGCAGGTGGCGTTCGATACCCGGGCCAGCGGCACGGGGGAGGGATCGAACTGGATGTCGACCGGCGGGACGGTGGTCACAGCCTGCGAATTCGGCTGCAACGGCCGCTGGTACAAGGGCTCCCCCCTCATTTCCGGCGGCACCCAGTGGAACCGGATGGAAATCGTAGTGCGCGGCTCGGACAGCGCCATCCACATGGTCAACGGCACCGTGGTGTTCAAGCTCTGGAAGATCCGGCTGCGCTCCAACAGCGGCCAGGACCAGCAGGCCTGGGGCAGCGGCGCCATCGGCCTGCAGGCGGAAGGCGCGCTCATCAACTACCGGCGCTGGGAGATCATGGAGCTGCCGGCCGGCACCCCGGCGCCTCATATCCTGAATCGCCTGTTCCTGACCAGCCCCAATTCCGGTGTCCAGGTGAATGCCGGCGCCACTCACAAGATCACTTGGAAGTCCATCGGCTCGGTAGCCAAGGTGCGGCTGGAATACAACACCGGCACTGGAGGCTGGAAGCCGGTCACAATCGACTCTGTTCCCAACAACGGTTCCTATGATTGGCTGGTCCCAGCCGAAAACACGTCCACCTTGAAGGTACGGGTGGCCGGCCCAGCTTGGGCGGTACCGGATACAAGTGACGGAAATAACAGCATCGGTCCCGGCACCAGTATCCATGCAGCGAAGGAATATTCGGGCTTTGTTACTGTGGCTGGCCTGGTGGCCAAAGACGGACAGACGCTGGAGATTTTAGGCACAGACGGCCGACTGGTGCGTACCTTGGTACTGCAAAGCGGCCAGAGGTCATTTGTCCCCACATGGGACCGACGCGACAACCGCGGCCAGCAGGTACGGCCTGGAATTTATGTGGCTAGGCTAAGTGGGGCCCCAAGGGCAGTTACACGTATTCTTGTTTATTGATAGGTAGCAGGGCCCTTCATGGATCGACCAAAGTTGGATTGCCAACATTTGAAGCAACAAATTGCGACCAAAACCAACTGGCTTTCCATTTAACCAAATACGCTCACCAAAATCTCTTCGAAAACACCTACGACTAGGAAATTCCCTAGTCTGGGCTATGATGTGATCGTATTTGCCTGACTCGGATGAGGCCGCCAAGATCATCCGGACCATCGACGAAATCGCGTTCCAGACGAACCTCCTGGCCTTGAACGCCGCCATGGAGGCCGCCCGGGCCGGGGATGCCGGAAAAGGGTTCGCCGTCGTCGCCGGGGAAGTGCGCAACCTGGCCCAACGCAGCGCCGAGGCGGCGAAGACCACGGCCTCCCTCACCGAAGGGGCCCAGAAAAGCGCCGGCGACGGCGTCTCGGTCTCCAACGAGGTGGCGGGGATCCTCGCCCGCATCGTGGAAAGCACGAAGAAATTGACCCATCTGATCGGGGATGTCGCGACAGCCAGCGATGAGCAGACCTGGGGACTGGTTCAGATCGGCAAAACCATGCACCAGCTGGACGGCTTGACGCAATCGAATTCGACCGGCGCGGAAGTGTCGGCATCCGCCAGCGACGAGCTGTTCGCCCAATCCAAGGAACTGGAGGAGATGGTCGCTTCCCTGGCAGGATTGGTTTGGGGCCAAGGGCACGAAGCACTGGAGAAACCCGAAACCGGGGATGCCGAGGAGTCCGGGAATTCCGAATCCTGGACCGGAGTGCCCCAGGACTCGAAAGTCGGGGTTCAGGAGTCCTCGACCGCGAATCCGCAGTCGCGCCCCTGATCAGGCGGTCGCCACCTCTGTCCGGCTCTTCGCCTTCGCCGCCAGCACGCTTTCGGCCCCGCCGTTCAGGTAGCTGTCCACCGCCCGGGCGCATTCGCGGCCCTCGGAGATGGCCCAGACCACCAGGCTCTGGCCGCGGCGCATGTCGCCGGCCGCGAATACGCCGTCCACGGAGGTGCGGTACTTGCCGTCGGCCTTGACGTTGCCGCGCTCGTCCTTCTCCACGCCCAGCTGCTCCAGCATGCCCTTGTGCTCGGGATGCAGGAAGCCCATGGCGAGGAGCACCAGCTCGGCCTTCATGAAGAACTCGGAGCCCGGGATCTCCTTGGGCTTGCCGCCGGTCCAGTCGAGGCGGATGCAGTTGATGCCCTTCAGGTTGCCGTTCTCGTCCTTGACGAACTCCTTGGACTGGATGGCCCAGTCGCGCTGGCAGCCTTCCGCCTGGGAGGAGGAGGTGGACAGCATGCGGGGGCCGGGATGGGTGGGCCAGGGGGTCTCCACCGTGCGGTGGGTCGGGGGCTTCGGCAGCAGCTCGATCTGGGTGACCGAGGCCGCGCCGTGGCGGATGGAGGTGCCGACGCAGTCGGAACCGGTGTCGCCGCCGCCGATGACGACCACGTTCTTGCCGGTGGCCATCAGGACCTCGGCCTCCGGGATCTTGTCGCCGGCCACGCGCTTGTTGTTCTGGGTGAGGAAGTGCATGGCGTAGTACACGCCCTTGATGTCGCGGCCCGGGATGGGCAGGTCGCGGGGGGCGGTGGATCCGCCCGCCAGCACGATGGCGTCGAAGTTCTGCTTGAGGTCGGAGACCGGCACGTTCACGCCCACGTTGGCGTTGGTGACGAACTTGACCCCTTCGGCCGCCATCAGGTCCACGCGCTTCTGCACGTGCTTCTTGTCCAGCTTGAAGTCCGGGATGCCGTAGCGGAGCAGGCCGCCGATGCGATCGGCGCGCTCGTACACGGTGACCCAGTGGCCGGCCTTGTTGAGCTGATCGGCCGCCGCCAGGCCCGCCGGGCCCGACCCCACCACCGCCACCCGCTTCTCGGTGCGCACCGGGGGGGGATTGGGCTTGATCCAGCCCTGGCTGTAGGCGTAGTCGATGATGGAGACTTCGATGTTCTTGATGGTGACCGGCGGCTTGTTGATGCCGAGCACGCAGGCGCTCTCGCAGGGCGCCGGGCAGATGCGGCCGGTGAACTCCGGGAAGTTGTTGGTGGACAGGAGGGTCTTGAGGGCCGCCTGCCACTTGGAGTTGTACACCTGGTCGTTGAAGTCGGGGATGATGTTCCCGAGCGGGCAGCCGGTATGGCAGAACGGGATGCCGCAGTCCATGCAGCGGGCGCCCTGGGTCTCCACCTCCTCCTTGGCGAGGGGCACCACGAACTCCTGATAGTTCCTGGTGCGTTCCTCCACCGGGAGGTACTTGGGGGTGTTGCGCTCGAATTCCTTGAAGCCTGTGATCTTGCCCATTATGCGTTACTCTTTTCCGAACCGGTCGTCGCTACCTTGCCGGCCGCCGCGGCATTCGCCCCCGCGGCCTCCGCCATCGCCCGCTTGTAGTCGCGCGGCATCACCTTGATGAACTTGGGCAGATTGGCCTTCCAATCCGCCAGGATTTCCTTGGCCAAAAGGCTTCCGGCGAGCTCGACGTGCTTCTCGAGATGGCCCTTCAGCTCGATGGCCTCCTCCGGCTCCGTGATCTCCTCCAGATCCACCATCTCCTGGTTGATGCGCGAGGCGGTATTGCCCTTGGCGTCGAACAGGTAGGCGATGCCGCCGCTCATGCCGGCCGCGAAGTTGCGGCCGATCTCGCCGAGGACGATGGCCCGGCCGCCGGTCATGTATTCGCAGCCGTGGTCGCCGCAGGCCTCCACCACCACGGTGGCGCCGGAATTGCGCACGCAGAAGCGCTCGCCGGCCATGCCGCGGATGTAAGCCTCGCCGCCGGTGGCGCCGTAGAAGCTCACGTTGCCGATGATGACGTTCTCCCGCGGGACGAACTTGCTCTTCTTGGGCGGGTAGAGGATGAGCTTGGCGCCCGAAAGCCCCTTGCCGAAGTAGTCGTTGGCCTCGCCCTCCAGCTCCAGGGTCAGGCCCCTGGCGCCGAAGGCGCCGAAGCTCTGGCCCGCGGAGCCGTTGAACTTGAAGTGGATGGTGTCCTCCAGCAGGGCGTCCTCGCCGTACTTGCGGGAGATGTTCGACGACAGGATGGTGCCCACCGTCCGGTTGACGTTGCGGATCGGGAACTCGGCCTTGACCTTCTTGCCCTCCTCGAGGGCCGGCTTCGCGGCCTCCATCAGCTTCCAGTCGAGGGCGGTCTCCAGGCCGTGGTCCTGCCGCTCGCAGCAGAAGGTGCCCATGCCCTTGTTTTCGTCGCCCATGGAATGGAGCAGCTTGCCCAGGTCGAGCTGCTTGGCCTTCCAATGCTTCACGTCGCGCTTGGGGGCCAGCTTGTCCACCCGGCCCACCATCTCGTTCACGGTGCGGAAGCCCAGCATGGCCATGTGCTCGCGCAGGTCCTGGGCCAGCATGCGGTAGTAGTTCACCACGTGGTCGGCCTCGCCGGTGAAGAGCTTGCGCAGGTCCGGATCCTGGGTGGCCACGCCCACCGGGCAGGTGTTGAGGTGGCACTTGCGCATCATGATGCAGCCCATGACGATGAGGCCGGCGGTGGCCACGCCCCATTCCTCGGCGCCCAGCAGGGCGGCGACGGCGATGTCGCGGCCGGTGCGGAGCATGCCGTCGGTCTGGAGGACCACGCGGCTCCGCAGGCCGTTCTTCATGAGCACCTGGTGGGCCTCGGCCAGGCCGAGCTCCCAGGGGAGGCCGGCATGCTTGATGGAGGTGAGCGGCGAGGCGCCCGTGCCGACGTAGTAGCCGGCGATGAGGATCACGTCGCTGTGCGCCTTGGCCACGCCCGCGGCCACGGTGCCCACGCCCACCTCGGCCACGAGCTTCACGGAGATGCGCGCGCGGTCGTTGCTGTTCTTCAGGTCGTAGATCAGCTGGGCCAGGTCCTCGATGGAATAGATGTCATGGTGCGGCGGCGGGGAGATGAGCCCCACGCCCGGGGTCGAATGCCGGGTCTTGGCGATGAACTTGTCCACCTTCCAGCCAGGGAGCTGGCCGCCTTCGCCGGGCTTGGCGCCCTGGGCCATCTTGATCTGCAGCTCGTCGGCGTTCACCAGGTAGTTGGAGGTCACCCCGAAGCGGCCGCTCGCGACCTGCTTGATCGCCGAGCGCATGCTGTCGCCGTTGGGGAGCGGCTTGTAGCGCAGGGGGTCTTCCCCGCCCTCGCCGGTGTTGCTCTTGGCCCCCAGCCGGTTCATGGCGATGGCCAGCGTGGTGTGCGCCTCCCAGGAGATGGACCCGAAGGACATGGCTCCCGAGGCGAAGCGCTTGACGATGCTCTCCACGGGCTCCACGTACTCGATGGGGATGGGCTGCAGGCCGGCGAACTCGAACAGGCCGCGTATCGTCAGCGGGCCCTTCGTCTGGTCGTCGATGAGCTTCGCGTACTCCTTGTAGAGCTTGTAGTCGTTGGTCTTGGCGCTGTGCTGCAGCTTGTGGATAACGTCGGGCGTGAGCATGTGCCGCTCGCCGCGCTGGCGCCACTGGTAATGGCCGCCGACCTCCAGGTCGGTGGTCTCCTCCTCGGGGACTTCCGGGTAGGCGAAGCGGTGGCGGAGCAGCGTCTCCTCCTCGAGGGTGGCGAGGTCGATGCCGCCCAGGCGGGACACGGTGCCGGTGAAGTACTCGTCGACGACGTCCTGGGAAAGCCCGACGGCCTCGAAGATCTGCGCGCCGATGTAGCTCTGGATGGTGGAGATGCCCATCTTGGAGATGACCTTGAGCAGGCCCTTGTCGATGGACTTGATGAGCAGCTGCTGGGCCTTCTCCGGGGTCAGGCCCTCCTTCAGCATGCGCCGGCGGCGCATATCCTCGATGGTCTCGAAGGCCAGGTAGGGATTGATGGCGCTGGCGCCGTAGCCGAGCAGCAGGGCGAAGTGGTGCACCTCGCGGGCCTCGCCGGTCTCGATGATGATGCCGCACTGGGAGCGCGTCCCCTCGCGGATGAGGTGGTGGTGCACGGCGGAGACGGCCAGGAGGGCCGGCACCGAGGCGTGGTCCGAGTCGATGGGCTTGTCCGAGAGGACGATGACGTTGTAGCCCTCCTGGATGGCCTCGGAGGCCTGGCGGCGGATGCGCTCCAGGGCCTTCTGCAGGCGGTTCTCGCCGGAGGAAGCCTTGAACACGATGGGGATGGTGCGGGCCTGGAAATGGTTCTTGTCCACCCAGCGCAGGCGCTCCAGGTCGTCGTTGGTCAACACCGGTTGCGGGAGCTCGATGACGCGGCAATGCTTGTCGGTCTCGTCCAGCAGGTTGTCTTCCTTGCCCACGAAGGAGGTCAGGGACATGACCATCTCCTCGCGATCCTTGTCGATGGGCGGGTTGGTCACCTG
>CBILQL010000187.1:0-8380 GCA_966238865.1 uncultured bacterium | reverse complement strand
TCTGGAACAAGTTGAAAGCATTGCCGTGAAACTGGCGGTTGTCGAGGAAATCCCCTTCTCCGTACCCCTGAAGCGCGCAACCCGGAGGAGACACTGGGTGAAGTCGGGCAAGAGCCGATCTTCGCGGCCGAAGAGCACAACGGCAGCGCGCAAGATAGGGTTGGCTGTGTCCGATCCCAACGGAAACCACGATCACCTCGCGTCCTTCGCTGACGGCAATACGCTCGATCGAAGGGAACACCGGCGGTTCAATCCCGCGGATTTCCTGAGCAACCTCCTCCAAAGTACGGTCACTTACTTGCTGGCCAATAACGCGACCATCGGTCTCAATGCCGAAGATCACCCGGCCACCGCGATGGTTGAGCATGGCGCAAATGCTACGTGCCGCTTCGCGCCTTTGGCCCGTGGTGCGCTTGAACTCCTGCGTTTCGGATTCGCCAGCCGCAGACCAAGTTTGAACGAGATGCTTATCCACGGAACTCACCGTTTCCTTTTGGGCTTTCGCTCGAGTTCCTCTTTGATCTCCAGGAGGCGGCGGACCAGGAATGGCTGCGGGGTGCGCTTCCCGTTTTCCCAATGGTTCACCGAACTGAAGGTAACCCCGACCTTCTGGGCGAAAGCCTCCTGGGTCATTTGGAGTTCGGCGCGCAGATGCTTGATCAAGGAAGGGATGTCGGGTTGGGTCATAGGCCTCTTGGGCTATCCAGCCAGCGAAGGGAATATGTAACCCGACATAGCCTCTTGCATAAGAGGCCGTCAAGGGAGGGTAAAGAAAACCAACCGTTTGGATTGGGTCGCAAACCACCTTGGTCAGCGCCCCTATCCCATCCAGGTCAAATTCTGAGGCCAGGGCCAAGGAAGTTCGCAAAGAGTCCACCAGGGTGTACCACCCTCGCTAGCCGCAAAATTTACCCGTAATCCGCTTCACCCTTGTTCCGGCGGCCTGAAGATGTCGATTGGGATGCAATTCGAGGTTCGAGTCCTGTCCGGCTTATTCCCGCCCCTTCGATGCTTTCCCACGATCCGAATTTGGCCGAATAATATATTCCGGAAAGTCAGGCCAGCAGGTCTTTCAATTGCTCCCTGAACAAGGGATCGTTCTCTGATTCCTGCACAAAACCAATCAGCTTCTCGCCGATGAGATAACCCAACGCTTTCTCCAGTCCATGATGCTCACGGATGCCGCGGGTGGCTTCGCGCAACCTTGACTATTTTTCTCCAGTGGACACAGCTTCCCGACTCTCCGCCGCCTTGCAACCAGGGGCCATTCTCGCGCTGGAACGCGACACCGCCGGGGCATATCCGTCCAGCATCGAGTTGGAAAGGCTGGAAAGCGAGCTTGAAAAGGCGTTCACCGAGGATAGAGCCCTATTTCTTTTGAAGCTCGGTCTTGCCGACCCTTCCCTGGCCTTCCATCCCAGTCTTCGCTTTTGGCGGGGCTTCTCGTCCATGTTCCCCACCAGGATGCTGCTGCTTCCCGGGGTGGAATCCTCGCGGGACAAGAGCGAAGCTCCCTGGACGGAGGAGGATGCCCAGCGCCTCCTGTCGGATGCGCCACCCATGTCCGGATCCGAATACTTGGATTCGGAAGTCCTGCGCCGGTATTGGAAGGATTTGCACGGGCTATTCAGGGTCCGCATCGCGGCCTTTTCGGGATCCGTGGAGGATTGGTTCAATTCCGTCTCCGGGTCCTCGCGGGAAATCGGACGCATCCACTTCCACCTGGTGGAAAACCGACAAGGGCAATTCCCCTTCGCCTTTCTGGCTACTTACGGCTCCCGGCTCGGGAACAAGGGGCGCGCGCAACATCTCCCCTTGCGCCATGCCTTGGAGGAGTTCGGCGGCGACACCCGGAAGCAATTGCAGGCTCTGAAATCCATCCACCGCGCGGCCCAAGGCAGCCCCTGGTTGAAAGCCCTGCTGGATTCGGGAGATATTTTCCATCCGCTGGCCTGGACTCCCGGCCAGGCGCATCGTTTCCTCAAGGACGTGGAGGTCTTCACCGAGGCCGGCATCCTGTGCCGCATTCCCGATTGGTGGCGCGGCGCCCGCCAGGGGCCGCGGATGCGGCTCGTGCTGGGTGACAGGGAGGGTGCGGGCCTGGGCATGCAGGCCCTGCTCGAATTCCGGACCGAATTGGTCCTGGGCGACGAAGTTCTGCAGGAAGCCGAGTTGCGGCGGTTGGCCGAAGCGGGCGAAGAGATGGCCTTCATCAAAGGCAAGTGGGTGGCCGTGGACGGGGACAAAATCGGCCGCAGCCTCGACCTGTTCCGGCGTGCCATGAAAATGGCCAAGGCGAGGTCACTCACCCTTGCCGAGGCGCTGAAACTGCTCGCCGGGGCCGAAGGCACCGCCTCTCTGGGGCTGGAAGACGAGGGAGTCGAAACTTCCGCCGGAGCCTGGCTCGCCGGTCTTCTGGAAAAGATGCGCAATCCCGCCATCGTCCGGCGCGTGCAGCCGAGCGGATCGTTCCTCGGCAGGCTCCGCCCCTATCAGCAACTGGGGTTGAATTGGCTGCATTTCCTGCATCACCTCGGCTTCGGAGCCTGCCTTGCCGACGACATGGGTTTGGGAAAGACGGTGCAGGTGCTGGCCCTGTTGCAGACGCTGAAGGATTCCCCGGGTACGCCGAAGACGGCGCCTCGATCGCGGGATGCGAAGCCGCCGTCTGCCCTGAATGCCCTGCTGGTCGCGCCGGCCTCGCTCCTCCACAATTGGGCCGCCGAGTTCGAGCGTTTCACCCCCGGCCTCAAGTTGCATGTCGCCCACCCCGCCTTCGAAAAAGCCGCTGTCGTAAATTCCCCTTCCGGAAGCCGCGGCAATCGATCTCGCGCCGCTTCGCCCGGGGAGGCTGATGCCGTCCTGACAACCTACGGCATGGTGGACCGCCTTCCCTGGATGAAGAAACGAGAATGGAACCTGGTGATCCTCGACGAGGCCCAGGCCGTCAAGAACCCAGCCTCCCGCCAAAGCCGCGCCGTGAAATCCCTGCGGGCCTCCCGGCGCATCGCTCTCACGGGCACGCCCGTCGAGAACCGCCTTTCCGACCTCTGGTCGCTGTTCGACTTCCTCAATCCCGGCTTGCTGGGGAACGCGCAGGAATTCAAGACCTTGACCCGCCGCATGCAGGACAATCCCGAGGGGTACGGCCGCCTCCGGAAAGTGGTGCAGCCCTATATCCTGCGCCGCCTCAAGACCGACAAGGCCCTGCTTCCCGACCTTCCCGACAAGGTGGAGCGGAAAGTCTTCGCCGCTTTGGAAAAGAAGCAGGTGGCCCTGTACCGGAGCCTGGTGAAAAAGCTGGAGGCGTCGTTGGAGGATGCGGAAGGCATCCAGCGCCGGGGAATGATCCTGGCCTTCCTGACAAAATTCAAGCAGGTGTGCAACCATCCCGATCACTATTCCGGCGCGGGCGGCTACCGCGAGGCGGACAGCGGAAAGTTCGCCTTGCTCCGCGAGATCTGCGAGCCCATCCTGGAAAAGCATGAACGGATGCTGCTCTTCACCCAGTACGCGGAAATCACCGGGCCCCTGGCGGAATTCCTGGAGGGGATATTCGGCCGGGCCGGTCTGGTGCTGACCGGATCCACGCCCGTGGGCCGGCGACGGACCCTGGTCGAAGCCTTCCAGGGCGAGGCCTATGTCCCGTTCATGGTCCTGTCCTTGAAGGCAGGCGGCACGGGCTTGAACCTCACGCGGGCCAACCACGTGGTGCATTTCGACCGCTGGTGGAACCCGGCGGTGGAGAACCAGGCGACGGACCGGGCCTTCCGGTTGGGGCAGACCAGGAACGTCATGGTGCACAAGCTCATCACCCGCGGCACCCTGGAGGAGAAGATCGACGCCCTCATCGAAAGCAAATCCAAGCTGGCCCGGGACGTCCTGGCGGCCGGCAACGAGGATTGGATCACGGAAATGAACGACAAGCAGATTGTCGAACTATTCACGCTCGACGCAATGGAGGAATGACGTGGCCTGGTCCTACTACAGATTCCCGAAGTCCATGACCGTGGGCGAAAGGCGGGCGAAAGCGTTCCGGGCCGCCGAGAAGCTGGGGCGGAAGCAGAACCTGGATCCCGTCCGCATCGATGGGCCGCTGGCCTCGACGTGGTGGGGCAAGGCCTGGAACCGGAACCTGGAAGGTTACGCCGACTACTCCAACCGGATTCCCCGGGGCCGCAGCTATGCCCGGCATGGATCGGTCATCGATTTGCGCATAGACTCCGGTTCCGTGGCGGCCCTGGTGCAGGGAAGCAGCCCCAAACCCTATCAGGTCGGCATCTCCATCGGAACCATCAGCCCGGCGGCGCGGAAAGCGCTGGCGGAGGCCTGCTCCGGAAAGCTCGCTTCCGCCGAGTCCTTGTTGGAAGGCCGTTTCCCGGAAGAGATGGGTAGAATGCTCACGGCCGAAAAAACCGGACTGTTCCCCCACCCACGGGACATCCGCTTCTCCTGTTCCTGCCCGGATTCGGCCGCGCTTTGCAAGCACGTGGCCGCGGCCCTATACGGCGTGGGGTCGCGCCTGGACCGCGATCCGTCCCTCTTCTTCCGCCTGCGGCAGGTCGAGATGGAGGAACTGGTATCCCGCGCCGTGCGCGCGGAAACCAAGCGGCTCCTGGGATCGGACGGAAACGGAGAATCGATCCGGCTCGCCGGGGAAGACTCCGATCTCGGAGCGCTGTTCGGAATCGATCTCGCAGCCGCCGGGAAACCCTCGCCAATGCCTTCGGTTCCTGTCCGGAGGCAGAAGCCGGAGTCGCGGCGAAAGGCGCGCAACCCGCGCAAACCTGCCGCCGGCAAGCAGGGAATGCGGTCCGAGGATGCCTTGAAGCAGATCCAATCCGCCATGGATTCGATCGATATCCTGGCCGCGAATCTCGCCGGCTTCGAGGCCGAGCTTAAAACCCTTCTCAAAGCTGGACGGCGACGGAAGTCGAGGTTTACCATTTGACCCTGAAATCCTCAACTGGAGGGGTTATTTCAGCCGTTGCTACAAAGCGATACATGCGATATGTTGGTAGTATGAGGCATATCACCCAATGGGAGCTTCGCAACGATTTCGATGCCATTCTCCGCGAGGTGCAATCCGGCCAATCCCTGATTGTGACGCGGAACGGCACGCCTGCCGCCGAGCTGCGACCTATCCAACCGCGCCGCTTCGTGTCGCGCGCAGCCATAGCCGGGGCGGCGGAAAGGGCGCCTCGTATCAACTCCCGGCGCTTCCGCGCGGACATCGACGCGATAATCGATCAACGTGTCGATGACTGAGCCGACCCGCGGGGTCCTGGGCACTTCGGTGGTAATCGATCTCGGCGAGATCGATCCCAAGCTGCTGCCTGACGACTCGGCCATCACCACAGTCACTTTGGCCGAGTTGGCCGCAGGCCCGCATGCCACCCATGACGAGGAGGAAAGAGCCCGCCGCCAGGACCGTCTGCTATGGACCGCCTCCACGTGGGACGCCTTGCCGTTCGATGTCGATGCCGCCCGTAAGTATGGCCGCATTTTCGCCGCCATGCGGGCTTCGGGCCGGACCTCCCGCGCGCGTCTAACTGACTTGCTTATCGCCTCCACTGCTGCGGCAAACGGGCTGGCCCTGTACACACGGAATCCCGCCGACTTCGCCGGCCTCGAGCAGCCGGAGTTAGGGCCAAGGCTGTTCGCAAAAAGGCCACGAAGGCGTACCACCCTCCTCCCGATTGCGAAGCCCCCAGATTTCACTTTACCGGCTCAGCAAGGCGAACAAGGGATCATCTCCGACGTCATCCCTCTGATGTCACCGGAATCCGACCGAATTTTCGAATCCAACCGGCCCTGCCAGATCATCCATGTCATTCTCTGGATTTTGGCCACCTTGGAGCAAGGACGTTCGCAAAGAGTCCACCAGGGAGTACCATTCCCCTCTCAACTCCGCACAATCTCCATAAACATTGCCGGCCGGAATCGGCACCACCCTCAGGGCTCCTCCCCGTCGTCGGGAAACAGCCGCACCTTCCCGGCATCGATGCACACTTCCGCCGCCTCCCCCGCCGAAGGCCCGCTTCCCGCCGGGACCAGGACGGCCATCGAGGCGGTCCCGGCCGAGAGATGCACCAGGACGTCCCGTCCGTACGGTTCCACCGCATCCGCCCGGACCGGCAGCCCCAGGCCGCTTCCGGCGGCGGCCAGGGAGGCATGCTCGGGCCGGAAACCCAGCAGAAAGGTGTCGCCCGCAGGGACGGCATCCGCCAAGGCGGGCGGAAGATCCGGCAACCGGCCGCCTGCGACCGATTCCAGGCGCGGGCCACCGCTTCCCGCCGCGCTGCGCACCCGGAGCAGATTCATGGGAGGCAGTCCCGCGAACCGGGCCACGAAGGCCGAGGCGGGCTGCGCGAACAGTTCCGCGGGCTTGCCGATCTGCTCGATGCGGCCCTGCTTGAGCACCGCCACCCTATCGCCCAGGGCCATGGCTTCCTGCTGGTCATGGGTCACGTATACCGTGGTGACGCCGAGCTCGCGCTGCAGGGATTTGATCCGCCCGCGCATCGCGGAGCGGAGGCGGGCGTCGAGGTTGGACAGGGGCTCGTCCATCAGGAACAGCGAGGGCGCGCGCACCAGGGCCCGGGCGATGGCCACGCGCTGGCGCTGTCCGCCGCTGAGACCGGAGGGCCGGGCCTCCAGCAGGGACTCCAACTGGACGGCGGCGGCCGCCGAGCGCACTGCGGCGGGGATGGAAGCGGCATCCGCGCCGCCGACGCGCAGGGGAAAGGCGATGTTCTCGCCCACGGTGAGGTGCGGATACAGGGCATAGCTCTGGAACACCATGGACACGTTCCGCTCCTTGGGTGAAAGCAGGATGCCGTTCCCCGGATCCGCCACCGCCTTGCCGTCGAAGCGGATGGCCCCTGCCGTGGGAGCTTCGAGACCCGCCAGCAGGTCGAGCAAGGTGGACTTGCCGCAGCCGCTCGGCCCCAGCAGCACCAGCAGCTCGCCGGGTTCGACCACGAGATCGATGCCGTCGACGGCGGTCACCTTGCGCCCGTGGCTAGCATGCACCTTGGAAACCCCCGTGAGGGAGATGCGCACGCCCTTGCCCCCGGCCCCTGCCGCGCCTTCCCGCGCCTCCGCTGTCATCGCCGCCTCTCCCTCATCCCTTCCCTCGCTTCACACGCTCACCCCTTTACCGCCCCGCGCGTGAGCCCGCGCACGACATGCCGCTGGAACAGGAGCGCCACGGCGACCACGGGCAGCGCCGCCAGCGTCGAGACGGCCATCAATGCGCCCCAGGGAACCTCGCCATGCAGCCCCTGGAACAGGGCGACTCCCACCGGAAGCGTCCGGGCGCCGTGATCGACCGTGAGCAGCAGGGCGAAGAGGAATTCGTTGAAGGCGAAGATGAAGGCCAGCAGCGCCGCCGACGCCAGGCCGGGGACGGCCAGGGGCAGGAGGACCTTCGCCAGGACCTGGAAGCGCGTGCAGCCGTCCACCAGGGCGGCGCGATCGAGCTCCCTGGGGAGGGATCCCAGGTAACCGACGAGGAACCATAGGCACAGGGGCAGCAGCCAGGCCGCATAGGGCAGGATGAGGGCGGGATAGGTGTTTATCAGGCCGAGACCGGCCATCATGCGGAACAGGTAGCCGGCCAGGCTGATGGGAGGGAACATGGAAAGGGCCAGGGCGCCGAGCAGCAGGGCGGAACGGCCGCGCAAGGCCATGCGCGCGAGCGGATAGGCGGCGAGGCCCGCGGCCATGGGTGCCAGCAGGGCCGTGGCCGAAGCCACGGCCAGGCTGTTCCGCAGATAGTCGGCCACGTGCAGGGAGGGATCCAGGATTTCCCGGAAGTGGTCCCCGGTCGGGACGAAGGGGACCTGGGGGGAAAGGAAGCGGGGGTCATTGGCGAGGGCGACCAGCAGCATATAGGCGAATGGCAGCAGGCAGAAGGCCAGCAGGAAGACAGCCCCGGCCCAGGACAGGATGCGGGCTTGCAGCCTTTCGCTCATGGGGCCCCCAAGCCGTCAACCCTCCGTCAGGGCGCGGCTGCGGCGCGCGTAGAACAAAGTGAAGAAAAGGGCGGCCAGGAACAGGAGGACGGAGACGGCGGCTCCCAGGCCGAAATCCCCGGCCAGGTAGCGTTGGTATCCCAGCAGGGACTGGGATGCCGTCGCGCCCCCCGGTCCCCCGCCGGTGAGCACGTAGTTGAGTTCGAACACCCGCAGGGCGTCCACGGTGCGGAAGAGCGCCACCACGGTGACCGTGGGACGCAGGAGCGGCCAGGTGATGCGCCGGAAGCGCTGCAGGAAATGTGCGCCGTCCACGCGGGCCTGCCGATGCAAATCCTCGGGGATGGAGGAAAGGCCCGCCAGGAAGAGGACGGCCGCGAAAGGGGCGGTCTTCCACACAT
>CBILQL010000186.1:0-8387 GCA_966238865.1 uncultured bacterium | reverse complement strand
ACCTCATCGAAGCCTACCTGCGGGATCCCCTGGACTTCCAGGTCAAGGTGCTGCTGGAAAACCGCGGCGATGCGCCCCCGACCCTCGGCTCCGAGCATGCCCGGATGGGGATGGGGATTTGGCTGGGTGCCAATCCGTCAGGGGAAGTGGCCTGCAGGCTGTGAGCGGGCGGCTGCCGATTTTGCTAGTATAATAGCGGTCAACACATAGTGGCCAGAACCGCAAAGGAGTCGTCCGGAATGCGCCTGATCCCGACCTTGTCCCTGTCCGCCGGAATCCTCTCCGCCGTCCTCGCCGGACCGGCGCACGCCGCCGCGGCGCCGTCGGCGGCTCCCGCAACGACGGCGGCAGCCAAGCCTCCCGTCGAATTCTGGGTGAACGGGCAGACCGACGAGAAGTACTTCCTCGACATGATCCGGGTGTACCAGGAGAAGGTGGACAAGGACTTCCAGGCCAACGTCCGCTCCTACGGATTCACCGAGATGCCGGACAAGCTGGCCATCGCCATCAAGAGCGGGGTCAATCCCCCCGACATCGTGCAGCTCGACGAGATCTACTTCAGCCTGTACCTCCGCTCCCAGGTCCCCTTCCTGGACCTCACCGACCGCATCAAGAAGGCGAAGCTGGACGAGTCCATCCTCCCCCAGCGCATGGGGCTGTTCACCTGGAAGGGCCGCACCTACGGGCTTCCGCAAAGCGTCAGCAACGTGGTGCTCTATTACCGCGACGACGTCTTCAAGGACCTGCAGATCAGCCCCAAGAGCGTGGACACCTGGGAAAAGCTGGAGGAGACGGCCAAGAAGATCAAGACCGAAAGCCGCCGCATGCTGGCCCTGGACTGGTCCTATTTCGAGATCCTCATGCGCCAGCGCGGCTACGAGATCTTCGACGCCGCCGGGAAGCCCCTGCCCGATTCCGCCATCGCCCTGGAGGTGATGGAGAAGCTCGTGCACTGGATCAAGGACGGCGTGGCCCAGCTGCCCGATCGCGGCTCCATCTTCGAGCCGGAGTTCTTCAATTCCTACGTGAACAACAACGCCATCCTCGGCGTGATCGGCGCGGACTGGTACGGCCTGGACATGCTGCAGAGCTTCGATCCCAAGCATGCGGGCAAATGGAAGGCCATGCCGCTGCCGGTGTGGACCGACGCCAAGTCCAGGGGGCGCAATCCCACCTCCAGCTTCTCGGGACAGGGCCTCGTCATCTTCAAGAAGAGCAAGCAGGCCGATCGCGCCTGGAAGTTCATCGAATGGGTGATGACGGATATCGACGCCAACGTGGCCCGCTACAAGCAGGGGAACTGCTTCACCCCCTACAAGCCCGCCTGGACGGACCTGCGCTTCAACGAGCCCGACAAATACTTCGGCGGGCAGGCCCTGGCCGGGCTACTCATGGAACTGGCCCCGCGGTCGCCGGTCGTGCGCCAGAGCCCGTACCGCGCCGCTTTCGTGAACCTGTTCCGGGAGAAGTACTGGAACTCCCTGGTCCTCTCCAACACGCCGGCCAAGGACGTGCTCCACGAGCTGAAGGCCGAGCTGGGCAAGGCCGACGCGCAGCCTTGAGACCGATGACCCGGTCCCCCGGGCGGTCCGGCAAGCCGCCGCCCTATCTCCTGCTCCTCCCCTTCTTCGCCGCCCTGGCGGTGTTCTGGCTGGTCCCTCTCGCCAAGGGCTTCCATCTCAGCCTGCAGAGCGACACCCTGTTCGGCGACCCGGAATTCGCGGGTGCGGCCAATTACCGCTCCCTGCTCGCGGACGGCCGCTTCCACAAGGCGGTGTGGAACACTTTGCTCTACGCGGCCATGTCGGTCACGGCGGTTTCGGGCTTCTCCCTGTTCCTGGCCCACCTGCTGGAGCGGTCCTGGGCCCGCGCCCGCGGCGCCATCGCCTTCTGCCTGCTGCTGCCGGGCCTCACGCCCGCGGCGGTGCTGGCCCTGCTCTACCTGCTCGTCTTCAACGGCCGCCACGGCATGCTCAACGCCGTGCTGGCGGCGCCGCTCGGCCTCCCCTTCCTCGACTGGATCCGGGACCCGCGCGTGATCAAGGTCTCGATCCTCCTGCTCACCCTGTGGCGCTGGTCCGGCTTCGGCACCCTCATCGTGCTCGCGGGCATGGAGGGCATCCCCCGTGCCTTCTACGACCTCAACCGCGCCGAGGGGGGCGGCCCCTGGCAGGCCTTCCGCCACGTCACCTTGCCCCAGCTCCGCCACGTGCTGGCCTTCCTGGCGGTGTTCCTGTTCCTGGACGCCTTCGTGCTCTTCGAGGGCGCCTACATCCTGCTGGGCGGCTCCGGCGGCACCTCGGACGCCGGCCTGCTGCTGGTCGCCTACGCCTACCAGACCGCCTTCACCTTCGGGAAGTTCGGCAGCGCGGCGGCCATGAGCTTCTCCATGGTGCCGCCTCTCCTGCTGGGGGTATGGCTGATGCTTCGCCGCGGACAGGGATCCCGCGCGGCCGCCCGCCCCGGGTGGGCGGCGTGAACGGCGTCCTCGGCGGGGTCGCATCCCGGGCCGCGTCGGCGCGCTCCCGGCGGCGGATCGCCGTCGCGGCCGCCGCCACGGCCCTGCTGCTCCTGCTCTGCGCCCTGTTCGCCTTCCCTTTCCTGTGGATGGCCCTGGCGACCACCAAGGCCAACACCGAGATCTTCGACCCCGTCCGCCTCCTCCCCGCGGAGTTCCACCTCCGGCATTTCCGCGACCTGCTCTCGGGGATGTGGATCCCGTATCCGCGGCAATACCTCAATTCCCTGTTCATCGCCTCCGTCCAGACCCTGCTGGCCCTGGCGCTGGCGGCCCCGGCCGGATACCTGTTCGCCAAGCACCGCTTCCGCGGGCGCACGCTGCTCCTCATGCTGGCGGTGCTGGCGGTGCTGGTCCCGCGGCAGGTGATGGTCCTGCCGCTGTTCACCTGGATGAATACCTTGAGCCTGCTGGACGGGCCCTGGGCGGTGATCTGGCCCGGGGCGGTGTCCGGCATCGGCATCCTCTACTTCCGCCAGGCCTGGAAGCGGGTTCCCGACGAGCTGCTGGACACGGCCCGCAGCGAGGGGGCCTCGGATTACCGCGCCTTCCTCGCGGCCCTGCCCCTGATGAAGCCGGCCCTCGCCGCCTACGGGCTCATCCACTTCATCCTGGCCTGGCACGAGCATCTCATCCCCCTGGTCATGCTCTCGACGCCGGAGCACATGACCTCCGGGGTGGCCCTGGCCAGCCTGCACGGCAGCCACCTGCGCATCCCCTACGGGGTCATCATGGCGGGCGCGCTGCTCACGGTGTTCCCGACGGCGGCGCTCTATATCCTGGTGCGGAAGCAGTTCCGATCCTCGCTGTCGGAGCTGACCGCATGAATGCGGGGGGAGCCGGAAGCATGCGCGCGGAGGGAGCCGATCGGCAGGCCGCGCTGGTCCTCGAGGGCGTCACCAAGGTTTTCCCGGGGGGCGTGAAGGCCCTGGACGGGCTTTCCCTGGAAGTCGCGGACCGGGAGTTCCTGGCGGTGGTCGGGCCCTCGGGCTGCGGCAAGTCCACCCTGTTGCGCATCATCGCCGGCCTGGAGGACGAGACCTCCGGCCGCGTCCTCCTGGACGGACGGGAATTGACGGGGCTTCCGCCCAAGGCGCGGGACATGGCCATCATGTTCCAGAGCTACACCCTTTTCCCGCACCTGACCGTGGCGGAAAACATGGGGTTCGGGCTCCGCCTGCGCGGGACTCCGGCCGCCGAGGCGCGGGCCAAGGTGGCGGAAATGGCCGGCACCTTGGGGCTGTCCGACCTTCTGGGGCGATATCCCGCTGAACTTTCCGGCGGGCAGCGGCAGCGGGCGGCCCTGGGGCGCGCCATCCTGCGGCGACCGCGGCTCTTCCTCTTCGACGAACCGCTGTCCAACCTCGACGCCAAGATGCGCGCCCAGCTGCGCGTCGAGATCAGCCGCCTGCACCAGGACCTGGGCTCCACCATGATTTTCGTCACCCATGACCAGGTGGAGGCCCTGACCATGGGCGACCGGGTGGCCGTCCTCAAGGACGGCGTCATCCAGCAGGTGGCCGACCCGGTCACCTTGTACGACCGGCCCGCCAACACCTTCGTGGCCACCTTCATCGGATCCCCGGGCATGAATCTGTTCCCGGGACGCATCGGCCGGCTGCCGGCCGGCGCGGATGTCGCGGAGGGCGGCGAGCCGGCATTCCTGGGTCCCCTGTTTTCGGCCCCTCTGCCGCCGGCCTGGCGTCTGCCGCTGGCCGCCTGGCAAGGCAAGGATATCCTCCTCGGCGTGCGTCCGGAGGACATCGGCCCCCAGGCGGCCGGAGAAGGCGTCCCCCGGATTGCCGGCCGGGTGGAAGTGGTGGAACGGATGGGAGGACAGGCCTGCCTGCATGTACGGGCCGGACATGGGCCAGACGGCACGCGGAACGCTCCGACGGACAGGACCCCGACTCCGGGCTTCGCGGCGCGCGTGGATGCCCATGGCTGGCAGGCCGGTCAGCGGGCTGACCTTCCGATTTCCCTGGCCCGCGCCCATTTCTTCGATCCGGTTTCCGGGGCATCCATCGGGATCGGGTAGAGCACGGCTCCGGATCCGGCGGTTTCGTCCACGCCTCCCCCCCACTGTCCGACACCTGCGGCAAAGCATATTTTATTAATAGGAACCCGGGAGGCCGGCATGCTGCGATCCGTGAGGAAGACCAAATCCTATGGGCTGGCCGCCAAGGACGGGCGCATCGGTCATGTCGAGGAGTTCTACTTCGACGACCATGAATGGGCCATCCGCTACCTGGTGGCGCAAGCCGGCAACTGGCTGACGGGAAGGATGGTGCTGATCTCGCCCCACTCCCTGGGCATGCCCGCCGACGCGGAAAAAATCATCCCCGTCGACCTCACCCAGGAGCAGATCCGGCAATGCCCTTCGCCGGACGCCGATCGCCCCGTGTCCCGGCAGTTCGAGATGGATTATTACAAGTATTTCGGCTGGCCCTATTACTGGGTCGGCCCCTACCTCTGGGGACCCAGCCCCTATCCCGTGCTGCCCGCCACGGCGATACCGGACCTCGAGCCCGCGGCCGAGACCCGCGACCAAGCCCAGCGGGGAGACCCCCACCTGCGCAGCACCGACGAGGTTTCCGGCTATCATATCCATGCGCGCGACGGCATGATAGGCCATATCGAGGACTTCATCTTCGACGATCGCGACTGGTCCCTGCGCTTCCTGGCCATGGACACGCGCAATCTCTGGGGCGGGAAATGGATCCTGCTTCCGCCCTCTTGGATCAAGGGCATACACTGGGAGGATCGCACGCTGGACGTGCACGCCGACCGGGACGACCTGCGCAATGCGCCGGCCTACGATCCCCATCATCCCATCAGCGACGAATACGCCCGGCAGCTGGCGCGTTTCTACGAGATCTACAGCTACGAGAAATCCTCCCCTTGATCCCGGCGGGAAACCGGGCCGGCCGGTTCCGGTAATGGCCGCATTTAAATTTTGCCCTCGCGATCCAATCCACAGGGATCCGGATTCCGCGCCGGTTCTGAATCCAGAATCCGGCGTCGGTGCGTTTTCCATTTTTCCGGGGCCGGGGATCTTGTTGTTTATCCGGAAGGGAGGCTTGCCTCCGAGAAACCTGGATGGGAGAATGGTCCTGAGTCGGCCGGCTCCATCATGCCTTCCAAGCAGGGGATCGAAATGCGCCTCCTCAAGCACCTGTCGACTGTCCCGGCTGTTCCCGCCTTCCTCGCTTTCTTCGCCGCATTGGCCGCCCTGGCCGCGGGATGGCTCCTCGCGGGCGCGACCGGCCTGCTGATCGCGGCGCTTTGCGTTGCCCTGGCGCCGGCCTCGATCCTGGCCCTGCGCGGCCGCCGCGCCGCGCGCGAGCTCGATCGAAGCGAGGCGCGTTTCCGCCGGGCGGAATTCGAGAACCGGCAGTCCGAAGCCCGCCTCCGGGCCGCCGAGGACTATTTCCGCCAGTCCCAGAAAATGGAGGCGGTGGGCCGCCTGGCCGGCGGCATCGCCCATGACTTCAACAACCTGCTCACGACCATCAACGGCTACACGGAATTGCTGCTTTCCCGCATGACGGAAGGAGATCCCAACCGGGCCATGCTGGAGGAGGTGCGCACGGCCGGCGAGAAGGCCGCCTCCGTCACCCGGCAGCTCCTCACCTTCAGCCGCAAGCAGTTGACCTCCCCGGTGACCCTGGATCTCAATGCGCTGGTGCGGGACCTGGAGCGCATGCTGCGGCGACTGCTCGGCGGCGGGGCGGAAGCCCCCGTCGAACTGGCCGTTGAACTGGCCGCCGATCTCGATCCCATCAAGGCGGACCCGGGGCATATCGGCGAGGTGATCCTCAACCTGGCCCTCAACGGCAAGGATGCCATGCCCGAAGGCGGGCGCCTCACCATCTCCACCGCCAATGTCCGCCTCACCGGGGAGGAGGCCGGCTACTACCTGCGCCCGGTCCCCGGGGACTATGTCTGCCTTAAGTTCGAAGACACCGGCAGGGGCATGGACGCCGAGGTGCGCGAGCACCTGTTCGAGCCTTTCTTCACCACCAAGGCCGGCGCCCGGGGCGCCGGGCTGGGGCTGCCCGCCGTATACGGCATCGTAGACCAGAGCCGCGGCGGAATCCGCCTGCCGGCATCGCAAGAGGCCGCGGCATCGCAGCCGGGCGCGTCTTTCCTGCTCTATTTCCCTTCCGCCCGCTCCGATTGGTCCCACCGCATGGTCGGCCAGGCGGACCGGGCGGCCCATCCGCGGGAGGAGACCGTGCTGGTGGTCGAGGACGAGGAGCACGTCCGGCACCTGGTGGGCTCGATCCTGCGCGACAACGGCTACCAGGTGCTGGAAGCGGCCGGCGCGCGCGAGGCCCTGTACATCCATGAGCATCATGACGGGCCCATCCACGTCCTGCTCACCGACGTCATCATGCCCGGGAGAAGCGGCCGCGAGGTGGCCCGCGAGCTCCAGGGGCTGCGTCCGGGCATCCGCACCATCTTCATGTCCGGATACACCGGCGACGATCTCTTCCAGCAGGGCATGGAGCAGTCCAACGCGCTGTTCCTGGGCAAGCCCTTCACCCCCGCGGAGCTGCTCGGCAAGCTGGCCGAGTCCGCGGAAACGGCCGGGGAGCCGGCCTCGGCGCAGGGCGCGCGGCGGCCTTGAGGCCGCCCGGATTTGGAACCCTGACAGAATGGTTGCTCAGAAGTCCGCGCCGATGGACCAGTAGCTGCGGCTCTCCCCCTCCCCGGGCCCCACGTCGTCGACGGTGTAGGCCTGGGTGTAGCGCAGCACGAAGATTCCCAGGTTGAGGCGGAAGCCGTACCCGTAGCCTATCCCCAGGGTATTGGCGGCCGTCTCCAGCTCCCTCTCCCAGGAGACGCCCCGCCAGGCGCCGCCGTAGTCCACGAAGAGGACGCCCATCAGGTAGTTGATGCTCAAGGGAAGGGGCCAGCCCAGCCGCAGGGTCTCGATGAAGGGATACCGGAACTCGAAGTTGGTGATGAACTTGCGGTTGCCGGTGAACTCGTAGTAGCGGAAGCCCCGCATGGGCACGGCGAGCTGGGAGAAGGCCACCTCGGCCAGGGTCTCCGGCCCGTTGTCGGGATTGGTGCGGGCCACGAAGGGGATGAGGTCGTCGCCGCCGCCCAGGTACACCTGGGGATTGGCGTAGTCGAACAGTGGCTGCGAGAAGCCGGCGGTGACCCGGAGGGCGAAGGAGTAGCGCTTGGACATGAGCCAATACTTGCGGTAGTCGCCGTCCAGCTGCCAGAAACCCACCGAATCGTCCAGCAGGGCGGGGACCAGGGAGGCTGTGAGGCGGGCGCGCCGGCCCAGCACGGGCCCCGTGATGCCGTATTCGGCGTTGTCGTTCACCCAGGAGACGCTCGGCTTGACGACGTTGAGCTGCTCGTGGGGGAAGATGTAGTCAGGGACCGTGACGCCATACACGGCGTCGTAGAGGTTGCGGGTGACCCGGAACGCGGACAGGTTGAAGGAGAAGCGGGTGAAGATGGACAGGGGATACCGGGCGCTGATGCCGCCGCCCCATTCCCGGT
This sequence comes from uncultured bacterium, assembly GCA_966238865.1. Classification (GTDB taxonomy): domain Bacteria; phylum Fibrobacterota; class Fibrobacteria; order UBA11236; family UBA11236; genus CBILQL01. Next base: position 343 of record CBILQL010000186.1, on the reverse strand, counting down.
CATAATAGTACAGTCCCGGGCCCTGCAGCACGTAGTTGCTGAAGTTGAAGGCCGTGAAGCTGAAGTCGGTGCGGTACTTGAGCAGATCGTAGAGGATGACGCCGTTCAGGGAGCGGAGGCCCGATCCGCCCGAGGACAGGCTGAAGGAGATCTTGTGGTTGCCGAGCAGATCGCTGATGGTGATATAGGTCTGCCCCGACACGCCCTGGGAGAAGGTGTTGTACCCGAGATCGGCGGCCGCCATCTCGAGGCCCCAGACCGGCTTGTAGGGCCGCAGCTTGAAGGCGCCCATCCGGGTGAGGTAATCGGTCTCCCGGGTGATCCGGGCGCCGGCCACCTGGTC
>CBILQL010000185.1:0-8395 GCA_966238865.1 uncultured bacterium | reverse complement strand
CCGACGAGCGCCGTGGAGCCGAGATCGCCGACGCGGACCAGGAAGGTGTCGATGAGGGCCAGCCCCTGGTCGTAGCGGCCGGTGTCGTAATACAGCCAGAGCAGCGAGGGCTGCAGGATGTCGCGCAGGTAGCGGGAGCGCGGTACGCTCGCCTCCAGGCGCCGCAGCGGCCCCTCGGCATCGGCCTTCACGAAAGGCAGCCAATCCACCCCCTTGAGCAGGGTCGCCTTGTAATAGTCGAACAGGGCCAGGGCCGCATCGGCCTCGGCCTTGCCGCGGCCGGGCTTGAGCTGGCCCGCCGCCCGGAGCCCGAGGCGGGCGGACAGGGTCCCGCGGCGGGTGAGGCTGGCCACGTAGCTGAGCTGCAGGGTGGACAGGCCCCGGTACAACGCGAGATTCCCCGAGTCGGCGGGGTTCCGGGACCCGGCGTTCCGGGAACCCCGGTCGGCGGCTGCCGTCCAGAGGGATTCGGCGCGGAACAGGGACGCCGTATCGCCGAGGTCGTTGAATCGGTAGAAGAGGTTCAGGCCGCGGAAATATGCCTGGGCGGGGGAACCCGCGGGCAGGCCCGCGGAGAAGGCGGAATCGGCGGCTCCGTATTCCGCATCCAGCATGCGCCCGATTCCGGACAGCGCGGCGGAATCCCGCGACGGCTCGGGCTCGATCAGGCAGTCCGGCGCCCGGGCGGCGGGCGCCTGGATCGCGGCCGCGAGCAGGGCCAGCATTCCCGCCGCATGCCGTGTACGCGCGCGCGGCGCCCGCCTTTCCGGGCGCGGTCCTCCCGCCGTGGAGCGATTGGGATGGACCCCGTGAGGGCCGGGATGGGATACTTTGCTAGATTGGGGTTGCACTTTGGGTGAAACTAGAAAAATGCCTTCCCGACCCCGCATCATCGGCGTCGTGACCGCCGCGAACCGGCGGGACGACAAGGCCTGGGACGCGTTGTCGTCCTGCGACATGGCGGAGTTCAGGGGCGATACCATGCTGGCTTCCGCGTCCGGGGACGCGGCGAAGATCCTGCCGGAGCTTCTGCGCGGGTTCCGCGAAGAGTGCGCCCGCCGCCTGGGGCGCGTTCCCGAGACCCTCGTCACCTTGAGGCTGCGCCGCGACGGCGGCGCCTGGCCCGACGAGGAGGCCGCGGGCCGCGAGCCGGTCTGGGGGGCGCTCGCCGCCGCCGGCGGCGGGCCGCGGACCTGCGAATGGCTGGACCTGGAGACCGAGGAGGCCGGCCGCGTGCCGCGCTCCCTGCGCGCCGCCATCGAAGCCAGGGGCATCAAGGTGCTCGTCTCCCACCACAACTTCCTCGGCACCTATCCGCTTCCCGAGCTGCGCCGCAAGCTGGCAGGCATGTCCAAGGCCCATCCCGCCGGCGTCAAGTTCGCGCTCACCTGCGCCGGCCGCGCCGAGCTCGCCGACCTCCTGGCCTTCGCGCGGGAGGTGGCCGCGGGGAGGCCGCAGGGCGGCGTCTTCTCCATGGGCGAGGCGGGGCGCTCCAGCCGCGTGCTGGCGCCGCTGCTCGGCTGCCCCTTCACCTACGGCTACCTCACCGGCGGGCCCGTGGCCCCCGGCCAGCTCTCCGCCGCCGAGCTGTCGGCCTTCTTCGCCGGCGCGCCCTTCCCCCCCGCCGACGACGCCGAAACCTTGATCGACTGGGCGGAAGGCCGCCTGCAGGAGGCCGGGCTTGTCCGCTAGCATCCGCCACGTCCTGGCCGTAGCGGCCCTGCTCGCGGCCCTCGTCCCCGCCCCCGCGCGGGCCCAGTGGTTCGGCCAGAACAAGGTGCAATACAACCAATTCCAGTGGTCTTATTACCGCACTCCGCACTTCGACATCTACTTCCCGCAGGGCGCCGATCTCATCGCCCAGTTCGCCGCCCGGCACGTCGAGGAGATGTATCGCTCGGTGTCCAAGACCGTGGGCCACAAGCTCTCCGCGCGCGTGCCCATGATCCTGCACAACTCGCACGCCGAGTTCGAGCAGACCAACGTCATCCGGCTCCCGCTGCACGAGGGGATCGGCGGCTTCACCGAGATCTTCAAGAACCGCATCGTGCTGCCCTTCGAGGGCAGCTACGTGGACTTCCACCACGTCCTGCAGCACGAGATGGTGCACGCGGTGATGTTCGACATGATGTTCGGCGACAACGCCGCCAGCATGGTCAACCGCCAGATGGGCCAGTTCCCCCTGTGGGTGAGCGAGGGCCTGGCCGAGTACGCCTCCCTGGGCTGGGACCTGGGATCCGAGTTCTTCATGGTGGACGCCACCACCTTCGGGTACGTCGCGCCCCCCACCGCAGATTTCGGCGGGTTCCTGGCCTACAAGGGCGGGCAGCTCTTCTTCCACTTCGTGGAGTCGACCTACGGCAAGGGCACGGTCACCCGGCTCATCCAGTCCCTGAACAAGGTGCACGACCTCCCGACCGCCTTCAAGCGGGTGACCAAGACCTCGCTGGAGGAGGCGGGGGAGATCTGGCTGCGGGAGCTGCGCTTCATCTACTGGCCCGAGCTCGGGCAGCGGAAGTACGGCAAGAGCGTGGCCCGGCAGCTCACCGATCACGGCCGCGACCAGAGCTTCTACAACCTGCAGCCGGCGGTCTCCCCGAACGGCGAGGAAATAGCCTTCTTCAGCGACCGGGAGTCCTGGGAGGCCATCTTCATCCTCAACATCAAGAGCGAGAAGGTCACCCGCTCGGTGATCCAGGGCGGCAAGGGGGAGAAGCACGAGAGCTTCCACTCCTTCAAGAGCGGCATCACCTGGAGCCCGGACAGCAAGCGCATCGCCATCACCAGCAAGAGCCAGGGCAAGGACGTCATCCACATCATCGACGCCAAGAAGGGCGGGGTGAAGCAGGAGATCCGGCCGGACGTGCAGGCCATCCTCTCGCCGAGCTGGTCCCGGGACGGCCGCTACATCGCCTTCAGCGGCATGAAGGACGGCTTCACCGACATCTACGTGTGGGACCTCGAGAAGGGGACGCAGAGGCGGCTCACCGCCGACATCGCCCACGACGACAAGCCGGTGTTCTCCCCTTCGGGCGAGTGGATCGCCTTCGAGAGCGACCGTCCCGCCCCCATGGTGCCGGTGACGGGGAAAGACCCCCTGTCGGGCTATTCCAAGCTGCTCAAGTTCAAGGACATCTACCGCATCCGCCCGGACGGCAAGGACCTGCAGGTGGTCTGCGACGGCCCCTTCGACGAGAAGATGCCGACCTACGGCCCCACGGACTCCACCCTGATCTTCGTCTCCAACCGCTCCGGCATCGACAACCTCTACCTGCGCACCCGCATCGACGGCCGCGCGGGCGATACGGCCGGCGGACCCCCGGTGCGGCCCATCAGCAACCTGCTGACCGGGTGCTTCACCCCCTCCTGGTCCTGGGACGGGAAGCTCCTGGCCTTCTCCCTGTTCGAGCAGGGCGGATGGGACATCTTCCTGATGAAGGATCCCGTCTCCAAGGCCATGAAGGAGGAGATCCCCAAGACGCGCTTCATCCGCGCCCTGGAGGACTCGACCCTCAAGTTCTTCCGGCCCCTCAACTGGGCCACCCTGTCGAGCTACAACGCCGACAGCGTACGCGCCGACTCCATCTCCAAGGCCGATGCCAAGCGCAAGGCCGCCAAGCGCGACTCGGCCAAGAAGGCCGACCAGGCCAAGGGCGAAGCCATCGGCAAGGCCATCGCCAGGGATTCCGCCGAGCTGATGGCCAAGGTGCGGGCCGAGGCCGAGAAGGAGCGCGTCGCCAAGGGCCTGCCTCCGCGGCCGGCGGATTCCGCTCGGCGGGCCGCCGACTCCGGTCGGAAGGGCCCCGATTCCGTGGCCGCCCGCGATCCGGGCGCTCCCTCCCCGGGGGCGAAGGCGGCGGTCACCGCCTCCGGTCCGCCTCCGCCGGCGGCCGATTCCGGTCGGCAGGGCGCCGACTCGTCCCGTCCCGCAGCCGGCGCTTCGACGGCCGCAGCCGGCGCTTCGACGGCCGCGGCCGGAGCCTCCGCCGGGGCCGACAGCGCAGGTTCCGCGGCCAAGCCGGATTCCTCGGCCGATGCCGGGGCGGATTCGGCCAAGGCGGTGAACGGCGGGGAAGCCTATGCCGACGCCCGCGGGTCCAAATCCAAGCGTCGCAAGAAGAAGAAGGAGGAGCCGTCCCCGTTCCTGAAGGACAGCTCGGAATGGCTGGATTCCGAGGGGAATTTCCTGAAGCGGAAGTACTCCCCGGTCTGGAGCCTCGACAACGCAAACGCCGCCCTCGGTCTCGACACCTATTACGGCTATGGCGGCCTGGCCTATGTCACCTTGAGCGATCTGATGGGGGATCAGGAGCTGGCATTCGCCCTCAACATCAACGGGAGCTGGGAGAACACCAACGGGGCCATCCAGTACAGCTACCTGGCCCGGAAGATGGACTATTCCCTCAACGTCTACCACCAGGCCCAGCGCAGCAGCAGCCTGCGGTTCGAGAGCGGCATCCAGGGCGCCGACAGCGTTTTCCTGGATCGCCAGTACGGATTCGGGGGCTCCATGAGCTATCCCCTGTCCGTGTTCACCCGCATGGAGCTGGAGACCCGCACCCTGTTCAGCACCCGCAAGCTCCAGAAGAACAAGGGCGGGAAGCTGGTCGACGACGACAGCTACGATCCCCTGCACATCAACGCCGTGTTCCCGACCTTCCGGTGGGTGCACGACAATTCCCTGTGGGGCTTCGTCGGCCCGGTCAACGGGCAGCGTTTCCAGGCGGGCCTGACCATGGTGCCCCCGGTGCTCCAGGAACGCTTCTCCTACATGCTCCTGGACGCCGACCTGCGCAAGTACTGGGAGTTCTACAAGAAGTACACCCTGGCCGTGCGCGTCTCGGCGGGCCTCTCCGAGCCCCTGGGCGACTACAAGAACCCCCACCAGTTCTGGGTCGGCGGCGAGGACTATACCTTCAACGCCTACGCCAACGCCGAGAACATCCCCCAGACACTGGAGGAGTTCTATTTCTCGCAATTCGACTTCCCCCTGCGCGGCTTCGATTACTACGAATTCCGCGGCGACCGCAAGTTCGTGACCAACATCGAGTTCCGCTATCCCTTCATCCGGGAGTTCTCGGTGGTCTGGCCCATCCCCTTGAGCCTGCGCTACGTGATGGGCAATGTCTTCGCCGACTACGGCGGGGCCTGGTCCCGGGGGAACCCCTTCGAGCAGCTCGGCCTGGGGCTGGGATGGGGGATGCGGCTCAACCTGGGTATTTTCGTGCTCAAATACACCCGCGCCTGGGCCATCGAAGGCGTCGGAAACCATAAAAACCCGCAGCGGGATTATTGGTCCCTGGGCGCGGAATTCTAAATTTAAGGAGCCATCCGGAGCCATCCGGAGGCGCCCGGGACATGGAGAGGCACAAGGCAGGGACAATGAGACTTTCGGACAGGTTCACGGAGAAGTGCATCATCATCGACTCCCAGAAGGCCTCCAAGCGGGAGCTCCTGGAGGAGATGGTGACCCTCCTGTGCCAGGCCTACCAGATCGAGAACAGGGACGGCATCCTCAAGGCCGTGCTGGGCCGGGAGGAGAAGATGTCCACCGGCATCGGCTGCGGGCTGGCCGTGCCCCACGGCAAGGTGGATTTCCTGGACAAGATGTGCGTGGTGGCCTGCTCGGTGAAGCGCGGGATCGATTTCGAGGCCATCGACAAGGAGCCGGTGTACCTGCTCTTCCTCATCCTGTCCCCGGCCAACACCACGGGCCCCCACATCCGGGCCCTGTCGGCGATCTCCCGCATCATGGCCGACGCGGACATCCGCAGGAGCCTTATCAGCGCGGACAGCCCGGTGGAGTTCTACTCGAAACTGAAGACGGGGGAAGAGAAGTACGCCTGAGGATCCTCTGTGACACGACGAGGGAAGTTTTCCGTTTTTCGTTTTTAGTCGGGGATGTCCCAGGGGTGTTGGGGAAAACCCTGGCCGAATCCAACTGCGTCCACCCCAACTAAAAACGAAAAACAAAAAACGGAAAACGAAAGCTCCGGGCCCAAAGCATAAATCCTACCCTTTCCCGGCCACCTCCCCCAGCAATCCCGCCAGCCGCGCCAGGCTCCTGCCCCAATCGAAATTCTCCCGGACCCATGCCGGACCCGCGTCGCCGAGCCGCCGCCGCAGGGCCGCGTCGCCCAGCAGCAGGCGCAGCTTCGCTTCCAAATCCTCCGCGTTCCCGGCTTCGAAAAGCAGCCCCGTGCGGCCCTCGTCCACCGCCTCCGGTATCCCGCCGGTGCGGGCCGCCAGCACGGGCAGGCCCCGGCCCTGGGCCTCCAGCAAGGCGAGTCCCAGTCCCTCCATGTGATTGTTGTCCCGCGGAGGCAGGCTGGGAAGGATGAAGAGATCCGCGCCGTCCAGCAGGGCCGGCTTCTCCGCCTCCGCCACCGCTCCCAGGAAGGCGACCCGGGACGTCAATCCGAGCTCCCCGCAGATTCGGCGCAGGGCCTCCTCCTCCTCGCCGCGCCCCGTCATTTCCAGGGTCCAGGAAAGATCCCGGAGACGCCCCAGGGCTGCGAGGAGCAGGGCGGTGCCCTTGCGGGCCACCAGGCGGTGCATGCAGAGGAGCTTTACGGGCCGGGGGTCCCGTTCCGGCGGATCGACGGCTTCCGGCGCGGCGGCAGCCGCGGCCTCCGTTATGCCTTCGGGCCGCGGGGGCATGGAAGGCAGGGGATTGCCATAGGGGATGACTTCCAGTCGCCGGGACTTGAGGCCCAGGCGCAGGAACAGGTCGGCGGTGGCCCGGGAGCCCGCCACCACCGCATCGGCCCGAGCCAGCACGGCGGCCTTCAGGCGGTTGAGCCAGGGACGTCCCGGATCGATCAGCTCGGCGCCGTGGATGAGCACCACGTAGGACAGGCCGAGGCCGATTCTGCCCAGGAGCCAGGAGGCCGGGGCCGTGGACCATTGCATGTGCAGGAGGCAATCCATTTCACCGGAGAGACGCAAGGCGAGGATACGGCGCAGGCTCCAGAGGGCGGCGCGGAGGCGGCCCCGGCCCCGGTGGACCTCGAAGACGGCGTCCCGGGGCGGGGGAAGGGACCCGGCAGCCCAATCGCTGGCCGTGAGCACCCTGGCCAAAAGCCCGCCGGGTAATTCCCTGGCGATTTTCAGGGAATAGGTTTGCAGACCGCCGGGTTCCGGGGGATAGTCGGTAGTAATGAAAAGGACGCGTGGAGGCAGGGGGGCGGACATCGGGAAACCCCTAAAATTATCCAAGCAAACGGACCGGAATTCAATTTACTCAAGCTTGACGGGGTGATTTGGGTTTGGAGACCTTGACGGGACCCCGCTCCACCTGTCCGGAACGGGTTTTTGTCTATATTTAATTTGCATCGAACGCAAGCGTCGGACAGGTATTCTGCGGTCCGGAGCGCCTTGACGGGAAAGCGTAGTGGAAATGAACCCGAAAAGCCCGAAAGCGTTGTTGTATTGTTCCGTCTGGCCCGACGAGAGCCCCGAGCTTTCCCTGGAGGCCCAATCGGTGGAGTTGCAGACCTATTGCCTGCTGCACGGGCTCGAGGTCGTCGACATCCTCTCCGACGTGGGCCCCCATGCCAAGGGCAAGCTCCGCTCCGGCATGGAGCGCCTCCTGGCCAGGGCCATGCAGGAAGGCATCGGCCATGTGGTCATCCATGACGTGGGCCGGATCGGGAAGGAGGCCCGCGAGGTCCTGACCTTCCTGCGGGACACATTCGACTCCAAGCGCATCGAGGTGCACGTCTGCGCCTGGAAGGTCAGCACCGGCTCGGCCGAAGCCGGCCGCATGCTCGCCATGGCCGCCGATCTCATCTCCCTGGACAGTCCCGATCAAGCCCGGGAGCAGGCCGTCCGCTCCGAGCGCACCCGCCTCAAGCCGCTCTGGAACAAGCTGTTCGGGATGCTGCAGGACGAGCGCTATGCCGAAGTGCTCATCAAGGCCCTCTTCCAGCTGCGCGATTCCGTGAAGCTGAGCGAGAAGGAATACCTGGCCGTGCACGGCGGCTACGACCATCTCAACATGTTCCGGGCCCTGGGCTTCCGCATCAAGGGCGAGAAGACCGACAACACCAAGCTGGTCACCGACGTGCTGGTGCGGTACTGGGACAAGGTGAAGCTGCACATCGGCGCCGACCTGCACCGCATCATCGAAGGCTCCGAAACCGGCGCCGTGTTCTGAACCGCCCGGTTCTTTGAACCGGCCGGTTCCATGATCCGCCGGTTCCGGCCATGCCGGAACCCGGTTTCCCGCCCCGCCGGAATCGCGGGAATCACCCCGTCCAAACACCATCACCCCTACGCGCCGGTCGCGCGCGGCGGTCAACCTCCCGTTCCCCTACCTTGACAATCTGCCCTGGCAGGGAGGGGGAACCATGAAGTTACGGACGGGACTGGTTACCATCGCGGCATGCGCGGC
>CBILQL010000184.1:0-8417 GCA_966238865.1 uncultured bacterium | reverse complement strand
AGCTTCTTCAACCGGTTGTTGCGGTTGATGACGCGGCGGTAGAGATCGTTCAGGTCGGAGGTCGCGAAGCGGCCGCCTTCCAGGGGCACCAGCGGGCGCAGGTCCGGCGGGATGACCGGCAGCACGTCCAGCACCATCCACTCGGGGCGGTTGGGGGACTTGCGGAAGGCCTCGACCACCTTCAGGCGCTTGAGGAGATCCTGCTTGCGCTGGGAGGAGGTCTCCTCCTTGATGCGCTTGCGCATGTCGACCGACAGGGTCTCCGGGTTCAGCTCGGCGAGGAGCTGCTTGATCGCGGAGGCGCCCATCTTGGCGTCGAAGTGCCGGCCTTCGTCCTCGAGGTCGATGTACTCGTCCTCGGAGATGAGCTGGCCCAGCTTGAGATCGGTGTCGCCCGGATCGAGGACGATGTACGACTCGTAATAGATCACGCGCTCGAGGTTGGTGACCGACATGCCGAGCAGGCTGCCGATGACCGACGGGAGCGACTTGAAGAACCAGATGTGGACCACGGGCACGGCCAGCTCGATGTGGCCCATGCGCTCGCGGCGCACCTTGGAGTGCGTCACTTCCACGCCGCAGCGGTCGCAGACCACGCCGCGGTAGCGGATGCGCTTGTACTTGCCGCAGGAGCATTCCCAGTTCTTCACCGGGCCGAAGATGCGCTCGCAGAACAGGCCGTCCTTCTCGGGCTTGAAGGAGCGGTAGTTGATGGTCTCGGGCTTGGTGACCTCGCCGTACGACCAGCCGCGCACCACGTCGGGCGAAGCCAGCTGGATGCTGATGGCTTCCTTGTCCTGGGCGTCGGGGACGTTCTCAATGAAGTCGTTCATTATACCAGCTCCTCTTCCTCTTGCATGAACTTCACGTCCAGGCACAGAGCCTGCATTTCCTTGATCAACACGTTGAAGGATTCGGGCACGCCGGGACGCGGCGCGTTCTCTCCCTTGACGATGGACTCGTAGATCTTCGAGCGGCCCATCACGTCGTCGGACTTCACCGTCAGCATCTCCTGCAGGGTGTAGGCCGCGCCGTAGGCCTCAAGGGCCCACACTTCCATTTCGCCGAAGCGCTGGCCGCCGAACTGGCTCTTGCCGCCCAGCGGCTGCTGGGTCACGAGCGAGTACGGGCCGATGGAGCGGGCGTGGATCTTGTCGTCCACCAGGTGGCCCAGCTTGAGCATGTACATGTAGCCGACGCCGACCTCGTTGTCGAGCCGCTCGCCGGTGCGCCCGTCGTACAGCACGGTCTTGCCCGAGGCGGGCAGCTTGGCCTCCTTGAGGGCCTCGACGATGTCCTCGAAGGAGGCGCCGTCGAACACCGGGGTGGCCACCTTGATGCCGAGGGCCGCGGCCGCCCAGCCCAGGTGGGTCTCCAGCAGCTGGCCCACGTTCATGCGCGAGGGCACGCCCAGGGGGTTCAGCAGGATCTGCACCGGCTGCCCGCCGGGCATGAAGGGCATGTCCTCCACCGGCACGATGCGGGAGATGACGCCCTTGTTGCCGTGGCGGCCGGCCATCTTGTCGCCCACCGCGATGCGGCGCTTCTTGGCGATGTAGATCTTGACCAGCTGCAGCACGCCGGGCTTGAGCTCGTCGCCGCGGATGATCTTGTCGATCTCCTTGTCCAGCTCGTCCTCGAGGCGGAAGATCATCTCGTTGGCGCTGTGCAGGACCTTCTCGGCGGTCTTGTTCGCCTTCTCGTCCACCGTGAGCCCGTCGGGGACGTTCACGTCGGAGAAGTTGATCTTCTGCAGGACCTTCTCGTTGAACTTCTTGCCCTTGCCGATGATGAGCTCGTTGGTGGACCCGTCGCGGATCTCCTGGGCGTCCTTGCCGTCGAGCAGCTCGAGCAGCTTCTTGTCGCGCGCCTGGGTGATCTCCTGGATGCGGGCGCTCATGGTGGCCCGCAGCTCGTCGATCCGGTCCTTGTCGCTCTTCTTGGTCTTCTTGTCGCGCTCCTTGCGGGAGAACACGCGGGTCTCGACCACGATGCCCTTCATGCCCGGGGGGGCCTTGAGGGAGCTGTCGCGGACGTCGCCGGCCTTCTCGCCGAAGATGGCGCGCAGCAGGCGCTCCTCGGGGCTGAGCTCGGTCTCGCCCTTGGGCGTCACCTTGCCCACCAGGATGTCGCCCGACTCGACCTCGGCGCCGACGCGGATGATGCCGGCCTCGTCCAGGTTGCGGAGCGACTCCTCCGAGACGTTCGGGATCTCGCGGGTGAGCTCCTCGGGTCCGCGCTTGGTGTCGCGCACCTCGAGCTCGTACTCCTCGATGTGGATGGAGGTGAAGGTGTCCTTCTTGGACAGCTCCTCGGAGATGATGATGGCGTCCTCGTAGTTGTAGCCGTTCCAGGGGAGGAAGCCGATGAGGATGTTCTTGCCGAGCGCCAGCTCGCCCTGCGAGGTCGAGGAGCCGTCGGCGAGGACGTCGCCCTTCTTCACCGCCTGGCCGGCCTTGACCAGGGGCTTCTGGTTGATGCAGGAGTCCTGGTTGGAGCGCTCGAACTTGCGCAGGTTGTAGGTGTCGTACTCGGGCACGTCCAGGAAGTCGGTGACCTGCTTGCCGGCCTCCTCGCGCTTGATGACGATGGTCCTGGCGTCGACGGAGTGGACCACGCCGTTGTTGAGCGCGACCACCATGGCGCCGGAGTCGTAGGCGGCCTTGCCCTCGAGGCCGGTGCCCACCAGGGGCGAGTCGGTGACGAGGAGCGGCACCGCCTGGCGCTGCATGTTGGAGCCCATCAGGGCGCGATTGGCGTCGTCGTGCTCGAGGAAGGGGATGAGGCCGGCGGCGATGGACACGAGCTGCTTGGGGCTCACGTCCATGAGCTGCACCTGGTCGCGGGGGACCAGCGGGAACTCGCCCTGCTTGCGCGCGATGACGTATTCGTTGACGAACTTGTTCTTGGAATCGATCTGGGTCGACGCGGGGGCGACGTAGTAGTCGTCCTCCTGGTCGGCGGTGAGGTAGATGACCTCGTCTGTCACCACGCCGCCCTTGACCTTGCGGTAGGGGGTCTCGATGAAGCCGAACTGGTACACCTTTGCATAGGCCGCCAGCGAGGAGATGAGGCCGATGTTCGGGCCTTCCGGGGTCTCGATGGGGCACAGGCGGCCGTAGTGGCTGTGGTGCACGTCGCGCACCTCGAAGCCGGCGCGCTCGCGGGTGAGGCCGCCCGGGCCCAGGGCCGACATGCGGCGCTTGTGGGTCAGCTCGGCCAGCGGGTTCATCTGGTCCATGAACTGCGACAGCTGGCTGCTGCCGAAGAAGGTGGAGATGACCGTGGACACCGTGCGGGCGTTCACCAGATCCTGGGGCGTGATCTCCTCGGTGTCGCGGAGGCTCAGGCGCTCGCGGATGGTGCGGGCCATGCGGGTGAGGCCGAGGGAGAACTGGTTGCCCAGCAGCTCGCCGACCGACCGCACGCGGCGGTTGCCCAGGTGGTCGATATCGTCGAGCACGCCCTCCTGCAGGTGCAGGCTGACCAGGTACCGCATGATGGCGGTGAAGTCGTCCTTGGTCATGGTCATGGTGTTCATCGGCACCTTGAGCTTGAGCCGCGAGTTCAGGCGGTAGCGGCCGACCTCGCCCAGGTCGTAGCGCTTGTCGTCGAAGAACAGGCGCTCGAGGAGCGTCTTGGCGGTCTGCACGTTGGGCGGATCGCCCGGCCGGATCAGGCTGTAGATCCGGAACAGCGCCTCCTCCTCGTTGGAGGTCGGGTCGGCCGACAGGGTGTTGTGGAGGATGGGGTTGCCTTCCACGCCCTTGATGAGCTTGATCTTCTTGAGCTGCATCTCGCCGATCTTCTTGGCGATGGCGGCGCTGATGACGGTGTTGGCCTCGGCGATGAGCTCGCCGGTGTCCTTGTCCACCAGGTCCTCGAACAGGACCTTGTCCTCGAGGGAGGAGGTGTCCTTGCCGTTGACGACGGCCTCTTCGGCCTCGTAGAACAGCTTCACCAGGTCCTGGTTCTTGGAGAACCCGATGGCGCGGAGCAGGATGGTGGCCGGGATCTTGCGGCGGCGGTCGATGTTGATGTACATCGCCTCGTTGACGTCGATGAGGAACTCGACCCAGGAGCCGCGGTACGGGATGACGCGGGCCTTGAGCAGGCGCTTGCCGTTCGGATGGGTCTCCTCGTCGAAGCTGACGCCCGGGGAGCGGTGCAGCTGGGAGACGATGACGCGCTCGGCGCCGTTGATGATGAAGGTTCCGTTCTGGGTGATGAGCGGGAGATCGCCGATGTACACGTCGTTGGTGATCTTCTCGCGGAACTTGCGGTCCTCGCCCTCGCCCTCGAAGATGTTGAGGGACAGGGTGGCCTTGAGCGGGGCGGCGAAGGTCATGCCGCGCTTCTGGCACTCCTCGATGGAGTACTTGGGCACGCCCAGGGAGTAGCCTTCGAACTCAAGGGAGTACATCTCCTTGATGTCCGTGATGGGGAAGACCTCGCTGAAAATCTTCTGCAGGCCCTCGATCTTGCGTTCCTTGGGAAGGACGCCGTGCTGGATGAAGCGGTTGAACGAATTGACCTGCACGTCGAGCAGGTAAGGCAAATCGAAGTTGAACCGACTCGAGGAATATGTCCTTCTTTCCACTTTGACTCCGTTCGCTTTTTAAAAATCCGTCCCCGGCCCGCCGCCGGCGGCCCGCCCGCCCCTCGGCGCGCGGTGCCTTGTCCTCGATATGCGTCCCGGCTTCCCGCGGGATCCGGCTTGCGTTCCGCAAGACCGGGCGCGCCCTTTGCGCGCCCATCCCGCCCTTCCGGCGGACGCTATCGGCAAAAACGACAAAACGCCCGCCCGTCCGCCAGGGGCGGACGAGCGAGGCGCAAGATGTCTCTTCCCTTTTATGAGAAGATTCTCCTTTTACTTGAGGGAAACCTTGCCGCCGGCTTCCTCGAGCTCCTTCTTCCACTTCTCGGCATCGGCCTTGGCAACGGCCTCCTTGACGGTCTTGGGAGCGCCGTCGACCAGGGCCTTGGCTTCCGCCAGTCCCAGGCCGGTGATGGCGCGGACCACCTTGATGACGCCGATCTTCTTCTCGCCGCCGCTCTCGAGCACGACGTCGAATTCGGTCTTCTCCGCGGCGGCTTCGCCGCCGGCGGCACCGCCGGCGGCGGGAGCGGCGATCACCGCGGCAGCGGCGGCGGCTTCCAGGCCGTAGGTGTTCTTCAGGTAATCCGACAGTTCCTTGGCCTGCAGCAGGGAGAGGGCGACGATCTTATCGCCGAGTTCCTTCACGGTGGCATTCACTTCCGACATTCGATTCTCCTAGGTTTTTCTTAAAACTCGTGTGTCTGAAAATTCTTTTTTACAAAGTTTCGCGTGACTATTTTTCCGTTTTTACAGCCGTAGGCCTTTCACGAGGAGGCATCCGGCCAAGCTGCATCGCGCCGCCGCCGTTCTTTTCCTCCTTATGCCGCACCCCCGCCGATTTTCTCGCCTTTTTCCAGCTTCTCGACCAGTGACTGGATCTGGGTCGCGATGCGCGAACCCGGGCCCTTGACCAGGCCGAGCAGGTTGCCGCCCGGGCCCAAGGCCAGGCTGACCACCTGGGCCTGCAGCTCGCGCTTGCCGGGCATCTTGGCCAGCACCGACAGCTTGCCGCCGTCGTAGGTGGCGCCGTCGATGTACACGACCTTGACCGGAAGCACGCCCTCGTTGGCCTTGTGGAAATCCACCAGGGCCTTGGCCGGTGCCATCGGGTCCTGATCGTCCGCCATGATGACGGCGGTCGGGCCGACCAGCTGCTTGTCCAGCCCCTTGATGCCGTTGTCGGCCAGGGCGCGCTTGATGAGGGTGTTCTTGGCCACCTTCATCTTGATGCCCTTCTTGCGCAGGTTGGCGCGCAGGGCGGTGACGGTCTCCACCGTGATGCCGGTGAAGTCGGCGATGTAGAGCCCCGTGGACCTGCCGATGTTTGCCTTCAGCTCGTCGACGGTGGCGGTCTTCTTCTCGATTGCTTTGACGACCATGTTTCTCTCTCCTCCCCTAGATCCTGGCGATCGCCTTGTCGAGACGCAGACCGGGGCTCATGGTGCCCGCGAGGGTGATGCTCTTGACGTAGACGCCCTTGGAGGTGGGGGGTTTGGCTTTGACGACGGCATCGATGAGGACCTTGGCGTTTTCCACCAGCTTGTCCACGGCGAAGGAGGTGCGGCCCACGGGGGCGTGGATGTTCCCGCCCTTGTCGACGCGGAAGGCGATTTTGCCGGCCTTGAGCTCCTTGATGACCTGGGCCACGTTCATGGTGACCGTGCCGGCCTTCGGGGAGGGCATGAGGCCGCGGGGACCGAGCACGCGGGCGATGCGGCCCACGAGGGGCATCATGTCCGGGGTGGCGATCACCTGGTCGAAGTCCATCCAGCCGCCCTGGATCTTGGTGACCAGCTCCTCGGCGCCCACGTAGTCGGCGCCGGCGGCGGTGGCCACCTTCTCCAGCTCGCCCTTGCAGAACACGAGCACCTTGACGGTCTTGCCCGTGCCGTGCGGCAGCACCACGTTGCCGCGCACCACCTGCTCGGAATATTTCGGGTCGACGCCCAAGTTCATGTGGACCTCCAGCGAGGAGTCGAACTTGGTCTTGATTCCCTCTTTCAGGATCCCGACAGCCTCGGAGATTTCATACTCCTTGGACCGATCGATTTTCTCGGCCAGGCTGCGGTAGTTTTTGCTCTTCTTCATGGCTCCTACCTGTGTGAATGTCCCGGATGTCCGTCGTGGGGGTCATCGCCGGCGTCCCTCGGCTCGCGCCTCGTTCCGCCCGCGGGGGCCAGGTCCGGTGGTCTCCCGGCCCCTCCAACACGACGTTCGGGGCTCCCGCCTGCGCGGGAAGGCCCCTCCTTACTTCGCGATCTCCAGCCCCATGCTCTTGGCTGTGCCGGCCACCATGCTCATGGCGGCCTCCAAGTTCGTGGTGTTGAGATCGGGCATCTTCATCTTGGCGATCTCCTCGATCTGCTTCTGGGTCACCTTGCCCACCTTCTTGCGGTTGGGCTCGCCGGACCCGCTCTCGATTCCCACGGCCTTCTTGAGGAGGACCGGGGTGGGAGGGGTCTTGGTGATGAAGGTGAAGGAGCGGTCGGCATAGACCGTGATCACCACGGGGATGATATAGCCCTTCTTGTCCTGGGTCTGGGCGTTGAACGCCTTGCAGAACTCCATGATGTTGAGGCCCTTCTGGCCCAGGGCCGGGCCGATGGGCGGAGAGGGGTTGGCAGCGCCCGCTTGGACCTGCAGCTTGATGTATCCGGTGATCTTCTTTGCCACGATAGCTCCTGAATCTTCTCTACTGCTTCTTTAGACTGAATCGACCTGGCCGAAGTCCAGCTCCACGGGGGTGGACCGGCCGAACACGCTCACCATCACCTTGAGCTTGCCCTTCTCCGGGTTGATCTCCTCCACCACGCCGTCGAAGTCCTTGAACGGCCCGTCCTTGATGCGCACCTTCTCGCCGTTGGTGAAGGGAATCTCCACCACGCCGGTGTCGGCGGTCTCGGGGCTGCTCTGGCCCAGGATGCGGTCCACCTCGCTCTTGCGCAGGGGCTGGGGCTTGCCCACCCCGACGAAGTGCGTCACGCCCGGGATGTCCGTGACGTAATGCATGGTGTCCTTGGTCATCTCCATCTCGACCAGGAGATACGAGGGATAGAACTTCTTGTCCCGGGTGGTCTTCTTACCCTTCTGGACCGTGGTGACCTCGCGGGTGGGCAACAGGATGTTCCCGAACAGTTCCTGCATGCTGTTCTTGTCCACGAAAGCTTCCAGGTGCTGCTTCACCTTGCCTTCCTGGCCGGAATACGTATGCACCACGTACCACTTCTTCACTAGATTCCCCTTCCGAGGACGAATTGCACCAAAAGGCTGAGGAGAGTATCCACGCCGAAGACGAACAGGGCCGAAATGGCGCTGAACACGAGGACCGTGATGGTCGAGCCCTTGAGCTCGTCCCGGGTGGGCCAGGTGACCTTCTTCAGCTCGGCGATCACGTCGCGGATATAGTTTTGAAATCTACGCATCTCGGATTTTTCCAGGCCAGATAGGACTCGAACCTACAACCAACGGTTTTGGAGACCGCTACTCTACCAATTGAGCTACTGACCTAAAAATTCGGCTGTCTGAATGGAAGCTAGGGCCCGCCTACCACATAGAGTGCCCAGAAGGCACTCCTCCCGGGGCACTCCGCCTCTCGGCTTCGTGATCCACTCGGGCGCGGCCCCCGTCGGGGGGCTCGGCTTTGCGGGCGGGGACGACTCCCTGTGGTCGGTTCTTTGCCGCCATCTTCCATTCATCCAGCCAAATTTTGATTCTCCCTGCTTAAGGTGTTCTTCCTTAAAAAATTAGTCCTGGATCTCGGTGACGACGCCGGCGCCGACGGTCTTGCCGCCCTCGCGGATGGCGAAGCGCAGGTCCT
>CBILQL010000183.1:0-8420 GCA_966238865.1 uncultured bacterium | reverse complement strand
AACCAATTCGTGGGGATTTTAGTGACGGGTTGATGGATATTCGCGTCCAGAAAGGCCTTGACTCCGGGAACGATATCCGCCTTTTTCCCTGCGGGGGTGATGTGGCCCATGCTGATTGCCGGATCTACGAATCCATGATATTTCTTTCCCAGCGGATACTTGGCCAGCGGTGGTGTAACCTCCAGGTTTCCGAATGAGTCGAGGCTGCCACCTCCCTGCGGCTGCCTCATAGCGCCGTGGTTCTTTCCCAGGATATCCAACCAGACGCCCGGAAAACCCGGCCGGTTTTCGGAGTTGGCGCTGTTGATGAATGCGCTAATCGGCGCCCGCCCCGGCGCGGCTGAGTAACCGAATTCGACGATATCCTGCATCCATCGGTTGCCGTTCTTGGCTTTTGTGCCGGAGGAGTTCCCGGGCACCATCACTTCCAACGCCACAGAACCGGGAAGGGCGGCTGAAAGCTCGGATCGGAACGTCGTATTCGCCCATTCCCCGTCGTCTCCGGAGCGGTCTTTGTCCACCTTGATGACGTACACTTCCTCGACATTGGTCAGAGAATGCGGCATCAGCCAGGGGGCGATGGCGAAAAGGCAGGTGTCCTTGAATACTTCCTTTCCTTTCCGCTTGACCGTCAGGTGGAGTTGGACGGAGTCCTTCGCTTTCGAAAACGGGACTACCGCCGTCATCGCCAGTTCTATCGAGGAGCCGGCCGCTGTCGGGACCTTCACCTTGGCTTCTGCGGCCAACCCCTTGCCGAGAATCGCCGTCGCCCCGACTTTGTTCTCCCCGAACAGCATCACCTTTTCTTTTTCCGAGGCATCCATCCCGAGGAAAACCTCGTCATCCTTCTGCAATCCCTTTATGTGAACGAGTTTCAGGCTGGTTGCCAACGCCATATGCTGGCTGGAAACAATTTTCGTCTCCTCGCCCATGGTTTTGAAGCTTCCAAGGGACTTTTTCGATGGGAGCGAGGCGTGGTAAAGAATGGCACCCGGGTACGTTCCCCGGAGATTGTAGTTCGCGTCCGTCTCCTCCACCTTGCCGCTGTGGTTGTAGTCGGCGTAGAGGCGCATGTCGATGGCGATGGGCTTGCGGAAGGCGGCCTTGGCCCTGGCTATCAGGGAGCCCTTGGGCTTGGCTACGGCGGGGGCGGATCCTCCGGATGGCGGCATGTCAGGCTCCGTATTCCAGCTTCTTGAAATGCTTCAGGCTTTCCGGGCCGCCGTACACGACCGACCCGCGCCAGAGCAGGGTGCAGAGGTTGGATTCCTTGAAGATCTCCACGGTCTGGAGCACGGCGCCCAGGTCCTGGCGGCCGTTGCCGACGTCGATCCAGGGCTTGGGCTTGTCGCCGGGGAGGCGGAAGGCGAAGGCGGGATGGACGGGGTCGAGGTAACGGAGCTTGACCTCCTCGGCGCCGGTGAGGTAGGGGAGCTTGAGGCCCGCCGGGGCCGCGTTGAAGCATTCGGGGTTGAGCAGGGGCATCGGGGGCGGGGGAGCGGGCTGGCCGGCGGCGCCCACCTCCTTGGAGGCCTGGATGGCCATCAGGCGCTGGCTCTCGGCGTCCACGTAGTCGCGCTTGCTGAGGCCCATCATCTTGATGCGGGGATGGAAGTTGCGGGTGAAGATGCCGAAGGCGGCGGGGTCGGGCCACTTGGGCCAGTTCTCGTACTTGCCCACGGCGATGTTGGCCGGGGTGAGGAGCTTGGCGGGGTCCTCGAGGTTGGGCAGGGCGAGGCCCTGGATCACGGCGGGATCGGCCTTGAGGACGAAGCCCTTGCCCACCATGTTCTTGGGGTAGGCGAGCTCGGTGCCGGGCACGCTTTTCCTGTCCACGCCCCCGTAGGCGTTCCCCAGGTCGAGGCGGATGGAGTCGAAGGGCTCGGGCTCGGTGAAGGCGAGGCCCATGCCCTGGATGGCCACCTTGCGGTTGCCGAAGACCCGGACGAGCTTGCGGTGCCCGCCTATCTGGATGCCGACGTCCAGGGTGCGGGCGCGGGTGCCCTTGGTCGAATGGGCGCAGGCATGGAGCAGCACGTCGGTCAGGGGCTTGAAGGCGACCTGGTCCATCTCGCACTTGGCGGGATGGGTCATCGGGTTGCCCTCGTCGTAGAACTCGTCCTTCTCGTGGAAGGGGAGCTGGGTCCCGGCCGGGGCGCATTTCCCCCCGTTGGCGAACGCGTAGGTGCGCTTGGCGAGGATGGAGAGGATGGGCGTGCCGTCCGGGCCGTAGCCCGGGGCGATTTGGGTGATCCAGTCCATCAGTTGATCATCACCATGGCGCCCTTCATCTCGCTCATCACCTGTCCGGCCACGCTCACCTGCATGCCGCTGAGCTTGGCCTGGCCCGTGGCCTTGAGCTCCAGGGTGGCCTGGCCCTCGACCTTGGTCTGGGCGCCCTTGAGGCTGGCCTCGGCGGTGCCCTCCAGGGCGATCTTCTGCTTGCCCTTGGCGCTCACGTTCATCCCGTCGAGGACGACGTCGGCCTTGGCCTTGGCGTTGATGGCCCCGGACTTGGCCTCCATGGTGATTTCCTTGGCCTCGATGTTGAGGGCTCCCTTGGCCTTGAAGGAGAGGTCGCCGTCGGTGGTGATGCTCACGGCGCTCCCGCCCACGTCTATCTGGAAGACATGCTTGCCCTTGCCGTCCTGCAGCGTGAGCGTATTCTTGTCGTCGTCCAGGGAGAGGATGTGCCCGTCCTTGGTCTGCACCGCGATGCGCTTGGCCTCGTCGTCCATGGTGAGCTTGTGCCCGTACTTGGTCTCGGCGGTGAGCACCTTCTTGTCGTAGTCGAGCTTGACCAGGTGCGCCCCGTCGGGAGTGGCGATGCGGATGTTCTTGTTCGTGTCGTCGAAGACCAGCTCGTTCAGGTCCGTGGACGTCAGGCGGATCTCCTGGGCGTCCTTGTCGTCGTTCATCGACAGCTTGTGCTTGCCCTGGGTGGTGACGTCGATGACGGTCTTCTTCTCCATGTCGTCCAGGCGGATCTGGTGGCCGGAGGCGGTGCGGATGACGCTCTCGCTCTTGTTCTTGACGACCACCGGCGAGCCCGTCTGGGGGTTGGGCACGGCGCCCAGGGCGATGGGACGATCGGGATCGCCGGCCACGAAGCCGAGGGCGATCTCGACGCCCTTGTGCAGGGGCATGTGCAGGCCGTAGTTCGCGCCCCCGTAGGGCGAGGCCAGGCGGATGGGCCGGCTGGACTTGTCGTCCTTCTTGTCGGAGCGGTCGAAGAAGAACTTGGCGTGGTAGCGCCCCTCGTCGTCGATGGAGCCGTACTTGTCCTCGGGGCCTTCGATGAGGGCGGTGAGCAGGCCGGGGATTGTGGGGCGCGCCGTGAGGAGCGGCGGCCTGTACACTGTGCCGCCTTTCACGCATTCGAAGGCGTTGCGGTAATGGGTGTGGGGCTGCCCGTCTCCGCCCTCCTCCGGATCCTCGGTGACGCCGATGTGGTTCACCTTGACCAGGAGGTACTCGCCGTCGAACCCCCCGTCCTTCTCGGCGCCCGATTCCTTGAGCTTGAAGCGGAAGCCGGCCCTGGCCCCCCGGAAGACGCCGGTTCCCCGGTAGGTCTCCTTGCCGCAGGAGAGCATCTCGGCCCGGAGCTTGGCCTTGCGGGTGGCCTCGTCCGGGGTGTTCAGGTAGGCCCCGTACTGGTAATACTCGCCCGTGGGATGGCCGTCCGGCAGCACCTTGTTCACGTGGGAGCCCATCACGGTCACGCCCGGGGTCTTGGGGTTGAAGTCCTTGAAGGTGGCCTTGGCCATGACCTTGCGGACGTACCGGGTCATGGATTCGCAGTATTCCTGCAGGTTGGTCACCATCCCCGTTTCCGGCTGGAAGCGCACCTCGGGGGTGTGCAGGATGGGCTTGGCGTGTTCCGGCTTGTTGGCGATGACCATCACCTCCTGCCGGCCCGAATGGTCGAAGAAGTAGTGGATCCCCTCGTCCTCCATGAGGCGCTGGATGAAGGCCAGGTCGCTCTCGTTGTACTGCACCACGTAATCCCGCACGGTCCAGTCGTCCTCGGCCACCCACTTGTAGGCGCTGCCGTCGTCGGGGTAATAGGCTTCCAGCACCTCCAGGACGATCTGCTTGGGCGTCAGCCCCTGGAAGATGCGCGATTGGACGACGAAGTCCAGGGCCTTGAGGCGGGGCTCCAGGATGAATTCGTAGGAGATGTGGAGCCCGTCTTCGTCCTGCTCCGGCACCTGGCTGAAGGAGGTGATGATGCCGTGGTGGGTGACCTCGTACTGGTTGCCGCGCACGATGAGGGTGGCGTCGGCCTCGATGGCGTCGTCGTAGGTGAGCTCCTTGTCCTTGGCCACCGCCAGGATGCGGAAGCGGGGCATCTGGGAGAGGATTTCCTCCCCCTGGAACTCGATCACCCGGAAGGTGTCCAGGGGGATGCTGCCGATGCGGAGGGAGAAAATCGAGGTGTCAGCCGATGCCATGGTGCCGCCCTTCCCGGAGGTCAGTAGTACGGAAATAATAATAGAATCGAGGCCCCCCGCCGGAGGTGAGCGCGGTCACATGCCCGCGGCGGGACCCGGGTGGTCCCGCCATGGCCCGGTTCTGCGCCTCCCGGGACCGGGCAGGTGACGCCCGTCACATGCCGACGGGGCGGGGCCGCCGGGCGCCTTGGCGGGAATTATCTTTCCAGGCATGGCAAATCCTCTCGCGGGCCTTCCGGCAGTCCTGGGATTGACGTTCCTGCTCTTCGCCGGCTGCGCCGTCGACAAGGGCGGCCCCGAGGCGGACGGCTGGGATGGTGGCCTGCCCGTCGGCCATTACCTCATCGACGAGGAGAAGGACGGGGAACTGGGAAACGAGACCTGGCTCGTAGTGCTCCCGGACTCGACGTGGGAAATGGTCGACTACTTCATCAGCTACGGAAACAAGGTTTGCGGGATTGGGCGGACCCGCGGCACCTATACCATGGATGAAAACAGCATCGCCTTGATCGCCCTGGAAGAAGCGGTGGGACCGGACAATTGCCCGATCACCCAGGCCGATTTCGACGGCGTCACCTGGGAGGCGGTGGCGGCGGACGAGGCCTTCGTCCTGGACATCCGCAACCTCACCTCCAGTTCCTTCCAGGCAAGCGGCGGCTTCCTGGGCCCGGGCTGGAGGCCCTTCATCAAGCAGGACGACCCGCACGGGTACTACGACTGAGCGGGAACGGCTGAGCATGGTGCGGAAGCAGGCCGCGACCCTGCCGCCCCGGGCGCGGGCCCTGATCCGCAAGCTGGGGCTCCGGCCCCATCCCGAAGGCGGCTTCTACCGCGAGATCCACAGATCCGGCGAGACCGTCTCCACCGCCAAGGGCGATCGCTCGGCGGTGACCGTCATCTATTTCCTGCTGACCCGCGGCGCGCGCAGCCTCTTCCACCGGGTGGAGTCGGACGAGATCTGGCACCATTGCGAGGGCGCCCCGCTGCGGCTGCTCCGCCTGGACCCGGGCATCAAGGAAAAGGCGGAGATGCGCCTGGGGCCCCTGGGCCGCGGCACATCGCCGGTGGCGGTCATCCCCCGGGGGCATTGGCAGGCGGCGGAATCCCTGGGGGACTACACCTTGGTCGACTGCACGGTGGGGCCGGGCTTCGACTTCGCGGATTTCCGGATGGTGGACGAGGCGGTGGGCCGCAGGATCCACGCGCGGTTCAAGGGGTTGGACCGGTTCCTGGGCCGCTGAGGTTTACCCCGGTCCTGCGTCCCGCGGCCCACGCCGCTGCCCAGGCGCAGGCCTCCGCGCAGAGCAGCGCTCCCGCCGCGGCCGCGAAGACGACCGCCATCTGTCCCGCTCCCGATGCCAGCGCCGCCAGGGAAAGCGCGCCGCAAGCCAGGCCGGCCCGCCTGCAGAAGGAACGCGCCAACCGGATTTCCGCCCGGCGCCTCCGATCGGGGGAGCGGGAAGGGGAGGCATCCGCCGTCCCCGGGACCGTTCCGGGGTCGGGCGGCTGTTTCAGGGCGCGGGCCATTTCCAGCACGGAGCGCTTGAAGGGGGATGGTTGCATCTCCAGGGCCTGGACAAAGACCTCGAGGTCCAGGCCGCCGGACTCCCGCAGTTCGTGAATTCCCGCTTCCCACGCATACACCTTGCGCATGTCCGACAGGACGAAGGCGTAACCCAGGGGAAGGAGCAGGGCGGAGCCGGCAAGGCCCCAGGGCGTGCGCAGGATCAGCGACAGCAGGAGGGAGGCGGCGGCGATGGCCAGGGCGCCGGCGGCGGCGAACCTCAGCAGGCGCATGCGCGCGTTCAGGGTCTCCCACGTGAGGGCCAGCGCCGCTTGCATGGGCTCTCAGTCGGGCACGGCGGCGGCCGGCGCGGAGATGGCCGGCGCAGCGGTGGCTGGTGCGTCGGTGGGCCGGAGCCGGGCATAGGCGGTCGAAACCTGCGCGGCGGCGCTGTCGATTTCCTCCGTGGTCGTGAAGCGGCCCAGGCTGAAACGGACGGAAGCGAACGCCTCCGCGTCGGAAAGGCCCATGGCCTTGAGGACATGGCTGGGCTCGGCGGAGCCGGAGGCGCAGGCGGAGCGCGTGGACGCCGCCACGCCGGGCAGGGCGCGCAGGAAGAGGCGGGCATCCACGCCGGGGAAGAGCAGGTTGGAAGTGTTCGGCAGCCGGGCGTCCCTGGCCCCGTTGACGCGGACCTCCGGACAGGCCGCCAGGACGGCGTCCTCGAAGCGGTCGCGCAGGCTACGCAGTCGGGCCATGTCCCCGGCCATGCGCTCCCGGGCGATGCGGCAGGCCTCCCCGAATCCGACGATGCCGGGAACATTGGGGGTGCCCGCGTGCGGGCCGAACCCGCCGCCGATGGGCCACGGGGAATCCTGGCGCATGGCGTCCGGGAACATGGCGTCCGCGCCGCCGCGGACGTACAGGCCGCCGACTCCCTTGGGGCCGTGGATCTTGTGGGTGGAAAAGGCGGCGAGATCGAATCCGTCCTCCCGGGCATCGAGGGGGACGCGGCCCAGGGCCTGGGTGGCATCGACGAAGAGCCGGGCGCCGTGGGCGCGCGCCAGGGCCGCGCATTCGCGGATGGGGAAGAGGACGCCGGTCTCGTTGTTGGCGGCCATGAGGGCCAGGACCGCCGGTTTCCGCCCGGAGAGGACGGCGGCCAGGGACGTAATGTCTAAGTTACCCTCCGAATACACCGCCAGCCGATGGGTCGGGATTCCCCGGGCCGCGAGCCGGCGGCAGGCGCCGAGGACGGCCTCGTGCTCGACGGAGGAAAGGGCCACGCCCCGTTCCCCGGCCGGGTACCCCGGGGTGGTGGGGTTCACCGGGACGGCCGGGTCCTCGGGGGCGGCCGGGCTTGGGACGGCGGAGCCGGGGAAAAGCCCGTCCAGCGCGAGCCGGATGCTTTCCGTGGCGCTTCCGGTGAAGAGGATTTCCCGGGGATCGGCGCCGAGGAGCGCGGCCGCATGGGCGCGCGCTTCCGCGACGGCCTCCTCGGCGTCCCAGCCGAAGGCGTGGTCGCGGCTGCGGGGGTTGCCGAAGCGGCGGGAGAGCGCATCCGTCATCTTCGCCACCACCTCCGGATCGCAGGCCGAGGCGGAATTGTGATCGAGGTAGATCATCGTCGGCGCCGGATCACGGGGGGAGGTTCAGGTTCCGGGGCGGATAGGCGTCCATGATCATGTCCATCACGTCCCCGAGCACGTCCTCGTCGCGGGTCCTGCCCTCGTCCTGCAGGCGCGTATGCAGCTCCAGGAAGATCTCGTAGATGCGGCGCCTCCCGAGCCCGGCCCGGGACCAGGCTACGGCGATGCCGCGCAGCGACTCGACGGGATCCCCGGACGCCAGCGCCTGTTCCAGGCTGGCGGTATCGAACATGCCTTCCTTTCCCGCGGGGTCACCCACCGCAGCCTCCTTCGCCATCCCCGTCCGCGGCCGCATCCGCGGCCCTGCGGGCCGCCGCCTGCTCGGGGGTGACCTGTTCCCAATGTTCCCGCGTGGCCGCGAGCCGTTCGGGGAGCTCGGCGGGGTCTATGCCCGGCGCGGTGGTGATGTTCACGTGGCTGTCATGATCGTTGTCGGCGACGAGCCCGTGCTGGGCCAGGACCTCGGTGTCGATGGCGAACATGCCGGCCTGGTCGGGATCGTTCCGGGGTCCCTGGGTGCCTCCGAAGGCGCGGGGGCGGCGGTGCTCCTGGATCTCGGCGGGATCGAGGCTGGTGGACATCCCCGATTCGCCGGGCCGGACGCCCAGGGAGTTGGCGGCGTTCCGGCCGTCCGCGTTCGCCCCGGAGTGCACGATGGGATTGCCTTCCGAATCCCGCAGCATGCCGCGGAACAGGGTGGCGAGGCCGAAAGGGTCGAACCAGTTCAGGGGATCGCGGCCGTAGGCCTTGATCGTGTGGGGCGACTGGCCGCGCTCTTTTTCCAGATGGGTAAGAAATTCTGGGATCTCTCGG